>CAMEET010000001.1 GCA_945915085.1 uncultured Treponema sp.
ACCTTACGATTTTATACGTAATTATTGAACAATTTTTCATTTTTTTCTTTTTTTTGAATTAAGGGAACAGTGCAGTCAATCCTGTCGCCATCAGCTGCTAGCTAGCTTTTGATTAAAATTTTTTACACCACCGAAAATTCTTTTTTCACAAGTCGACAGTTTTTTTACACTCCGCCAAAACTCGTGAGAACTGGGGGTATCTGGCTTGTGGTAACTGAATTTAAATTGGTGCTCAAAACAGGGACAGACCTTGATTTTAAGCGTGAAAGCTCCCTTTCCGATTCAGTACAATCTTAAATCCTTGCAGAAAGTACATCTCAGCTGCAAAATTTACTATTGGTGATTTTGTGGTGACCGTTTGCGAGAATTGGTGATAATTTGCGGGTGTTTTTTCTTTTGATATCATTGTTTGTAGTATATCATAAAAGCACAATCTGAATTCAATAATTAAAAAATTGAATAAAGTTTAGTTTACAAAATACGGAGGCTTTTATGAATCTAAATTTATTTTATTGTCAACATTGTGGGAAAATTATTGCCATAATTAAAAATTCATGTGCTCAAACAATTTGTTGCGAAGATCCTATGATAAAACTTCATGTAAACACATCACAAAATCTTCTGGAAAACAATTCAACAAAAAACAATCCGCAGAGAAATCACAATGTTCCAATCATAAGTGTAAAAGGAAAAACGATTTCTGTGACTTTGGGCAGCAAAATTTCAAATCCAAAACAAATTTCACCTTCAAAGCAATTGGATTGGATTTTGATTCAGTCAGGAATCGTAAACAGTAGATTAAAAAATCCTGCATTTTCTCAAATATCCACACCTCAGGATTTTTCCAGTGAATTAGATTTTGCTGTAATGTCTGGTGAAAGAGTTGAAGCAGACTTTTCATTATTTTGAAATTCTTCTTTGTATAACTCGATAAGTTGTTCTTTTGAAATATTTCCATTTCGTTCACGTGCTGACTTTAGTTTTCTGTAAACGGTATTTTCACTGTATCCTTTTACTTCTTTCTGATAAGTTTTGCCGTCACAAATCTGTGAAAGTATTTCAATTTCATCATCATATAAAATCAGTCTTTTACGTTCGAATTTATTATCAAGGACGTAAATCACAATTCCAAGAAACCAAATGGAGCGAAAAAAATGAATAAAAAACAAATACAAAGGTTCTTCATTAATCAAAAAGGCACAAATCACGCTGATAAAATAGATTATGATAGCTGGCTTAGCAATTTTCGGCTGAATCATGATTACAAGGCAGATTATGAAAAGTGCCGTAAAATTATTAAAAAGCAAGGTTTTTTCAAAAGCAATAACAAAAACAAGGATGACTGCGTAAACAAGATAAAAATATGCAAAGCACTTCTTTCGAAAGATAAGTCCAAATGGAATATAGATGGTATTCACGATGATGTAAATAATCGTTCCAACATCAAATTCTTTTTGTATCCCTTTAAAACAATATAAAAGGCTTTCGATTAACGCTATGGTGCATGTAAAAATTACAAAATTGTCTTTTAAAAATAATCTTATGACTTTGGATTTCATAATTCCCTCCAAAAATGTTATTGGCGAAAGAGGGAAAGCTTGAAGTGATGTAATTGTGAATTCAATACTTTTCCAATAACTTTTTTTTTATTATAATTCTAAGTCAAGATAATTGCAAAATTTTTTTTTGGATTTGATGTTTTTTTCAAGAACTCTTTTTCAACTATTTTCAACTGTTTACAATATCCGAAATAATCTGTAAAACGGCTCTTCCAAACTCTTCGGACTTGGCTTTTCCAATTCCATACACGTTCAAAAGTTCGTTTTTGTTTGAAGGCTTTTTTGCAGCTAAATCAAGAAGCGTTTTATCACCGAAAATCATAAATGGCGGAATATTCAAATCATCAGCTTTTCTTTTACGCCAGTTTTTTAAGCTTTCTGTTATTTTATCTGCAATTTCATCATTTAAAGCTGGTTTTTCAGGAGTAATTCGTTTTGCAGCCACAAACATTCCATCCTGATAATCATTTTTATAACCTGCTGATTTTTTTGGAAACCCATGAATTGCAGTTTTTGTAAACGGAAGTTTAACTTCTGCTCTAGATGCCAGAATTTTCTTTCCAGTTTCTGTAATTTCCAAAATATTGTATTCGCCGCTTTTCCTCAGATAATTTTCACAAATCAATAAATCAACAAGTTCAAGCCATTCTTCTTTTGAAAATTCCTTTCCAATTCCCCATGTTGAAAGTTTGTCATGCTTGTTTTCAATAATTCTTTTTGATTTTGAACCAAGCAATACGTCTATCACATACAAAGCACCAAAACGCTGATTTGTTCTGATGATGCATGACATTAATTTTTGCATTGGAATTGTAACATCATAAAGTTCTGGTTTACCGCGGCTGCAAATATCACAACAGCAATTTTTTGCAGCGTTATCTTCTTTTTCATCAGGATTATAAATTTCTCCAAAATATGAAAGCAACGCTTTTCTTCTGCAGTTTTTAGTTGTGGCAAAATTTACCATTCCCTGCAAAAGTAATTCTGCTTTTTGAACGTCGCATGTTTCATCAAAAAAATAGCGGATTTTATGGATGTCATTTGAACTGTATAATAAAAGTGAACTTGAAGGCAAACCATCGCGGCCAGCCCGTCCAATCTGCTGATAATATTCTTCTATAGATTTAGGCAAATCATTATTGATGACAAAACGGACATTCGGCTTGTTTATTCCCATTCCAAATGCAACTGTCGCAACCATTATCTGCACTTTATCTTTGATAAAAAGATCCTGATTTTTTGCACGAATCTCATCACTTAATCCAGCATGATAATTCAACACCGAAAATCCCAGATTTTCCAAATCTTTTGTAAGGTCATCTACCTGTTTTCTGGAAAAACAATAAATAATACCGCTCTCTCCATTGTGTTTTTTTAGATAATCAACAATCTGCGTGATTCCTTTCCGCTTGAGCTGCACTTCCAGAAAAATATTTTCACGGTTAAAGCTGGAAATAAAAACCTTTTGATTTTTCATTTTCAGATTCAAGATTATGTCTGAACGAACCTGCTGAGTTGCAGTCGCTGTCAATGCGAGCATCACAGCATCCGGAAAATAATTTCTGAGTGTGCATATTTCAAGATAATCAGGGCGAAAATCGTGTCCCCATTGAGAAATACAATGCGCTTCATCAATTGTAATGCAGCTGACTTTCACTTCAGGGGAACTTAAAACTTCCCTAATTTTTGACGTTGCAATTCCTTCAGGTGAAACATACACAATTTTTACATCACCATTTTTGATTCTGTCAACAGTTTTCAGATAATCTTCCCATGATAAAGAACTGTTCAAAAAAGCTGACTGAATGCCCGATGTCAAAAGTCCTGTGACCTGGTCCTGCATCAATGAAATCAGTGGAGAAATAACAACAGTTATTCCAACAAAAATCAAAGCTGGGATTTGATAGCAAAGAGATTTTCCTCCGCCAGTTGGCATGATTGCAAGTGTATCATTTTTATTTAAAACACTTGTAATTACATCTTTTTGAGGTTCTCGAAATTCATCGTAACCGAATACAGTTTTTAAAACGAATTCTGGTTCACAGTTTTCAAAAGTTTTTGAATTAATTTTCACATAATTATTATAACACACTTGATTAATCCTATAAAGTATGATATATTTAAATCATTCGCCGGAGTGGTGGAATGGTAGACACGACAGACTCAAAATCTGTTGCGAGCAATCGTGTAAGAGTTCAAGTCTCTTCTCCGGTATTTAGACTTCCAAAAATGGAAGTCTTTTTTTTATTTAAATTCTTTTTTTTGATTCTAGATTTCTGGCACAATATTGCTGCACAGTTTTCTGTAATCTATTGCTTCTGCCAAATGAATTGGTAAAATAGATTCTTTTTCTTCCATGTCGGCAATAGTTCTTGCAACTTTTAAACACGAAGATATTGCTCGCGGAGAAAATCCATAACGTTCAACTGCTTTTTTCAGAAGTTCACTGCATTCTTCGTTCAATTTGCAGAATTTTTCTATTTCCTGCGGCGAAAGTTTTGCGTTTTTTACAGACTGCCTTTTTTTCTGCATTTTGACAGCCTTTGCAATTTTTTTTCTGATTTCCTCAGTCGAATTAAAACCTTTTCTTTCATCATTTTCTGATTTTTTTTCTTCACAGTTCTCGTTTTCATTTTCTACAGGAACTCGTAAATCAATGCGGTCGAGCAGGGGAGCTGAAATTTTTTTCCAATACTGTTCAATTGCTCTTGCACTGCAAAGACATAATTTTGTTTTTGAACCGTAATTTCCACAAGGACATGGATTTGTCGCCATCAAAAGCTGAAAGTTGGCAGGATAAATTGTGTTTCTTCCAGCCCGACTTAAAGTAATACAGCCATTTTCAAGAGGAACTCTCATCATCTGCAGAACTGAAGTACGAAATTCGGCTGCTTCATCAAGAAATAAAACTCCATTATGAGCAAGCGAAATTTCTCCGGGACGACAGTTTGGACCTCCTCCACACATTCCTTCTGTTGAAGCAGTTTGATGTGGAATTCTGAATGGCGGAATTCGTACAAGCGGCTCTGAAGGCTTAATTAATCCTGCCAGTGACCAAATTCTTGTGACTGCATGTGCTTCTTCCAAAGATAAAGCAGGATTGATGGCAGGAAATTTCTGGATTGCCATTGTTTTACCGCAACCAGGAGCTCCTACAGCCACAAGATTATGACCGCCGGCTGCTGCAATCTGCAATGCACGCACAAGTTTTGACTGACCTTTTATTTCGGCAAACTCAAAACCTGGCGTCATCGCAGAAAAATAAACTCCATCCACGTCCACACAGTTCGCAGGAACAACGTCTTTTTTCTCATCGGATTTTCCATCCTTAAAAACAGATTTGTCTTTCAAAGCGTAAAATGCGTTTTCCAAAGAATCAGCACCATAAATTTTCGCTCCGCGTACTTCGATTGCTTCATCAAAGTTTAAACTCGGAACAATACAATACTTGATTCCATTCGAAACTGCCGTAGAAACAGCTGCATTTATACCTTTGACAGCTCTAATCTTTCCAGACAATTCAAGTTCACCCATAATCAAAACCTGTTCATCAATAAAATCGGTCATTCCATCGGCTTTTCCCTGCGCAAAAAGCACACAAAGTGCAATCGGCAAATCAAAACCTGCACCTTCTTTTTTCAAGTCAGCTGGAGACAAACTTATCAAAACACGTTCCTTTGGAAACTCAAACTGAGTGTTTCGGATAGCCGCCTGCATTCTTTCTCTAGACTCCTTTACAGCACCGTCGGCAAGCCCTACAATGTCCACTGCCGGTATCCCACGTCTCAAATCAACCTCAATAGTCACTAAGGCACCTTCAAAGCCAAAAGGCGAAAAAGAAAAAATCTGCATTCATCAATCCTCCGTAAAAAAATATTCGTTAACTATAATATGTATCGAACATGACGATTTTATACGTAAATTTTCAAAAAAAATGAAAAAATTTTAAAAAAATTTGATTTTTTTTGTATATTGATGTGATATAATTGAAAATGTAAAGGTGTTGACTCGTGAAATCGTGCGAACAAAATTTGTTTTGGTATGATTACATTAAGTTTAAACCGTGGCAAGGATTGTAAGGGCTGGCGAAGCCAGTTCCGAAGCGTAGCGAAGGAATGAAGGCGCTTTGACGCCGGAACCCTGAAAAGCCTGTTTTTTGCGAAGCAAAAAGCCACCCAAATAAATAAAAAAAACATGGTATTATACTATGAATAAAATTGTTAAAAAAATTATGTTTTCTGTTTATGTTACCAGCATTTTTACGCTGATTTCATGTTCGGGAAATAAAAATCAAAAGGAAAGAAAAATGGAAAATCAAAAAAAAGCAGAATACTCTGGCGAAACTGGAAAAAATCCGATTATTTCTTCTATTTATACTGCGGATCCAGCTCCAATGGTTTACGGTGATACTTTGTATCTTTATACGACGCATGATGAAGATAATCTTGTAAACAATTTTTACACAATGCTTGACTGGCGTTGTTTTTCTACAAAAGATATGGTTCATTGGACGGATCATGGTACTATTTTTTCATTAAAAGATATTTCATGGGCAGATGATAGGGCGTGGGCTCCTCAGGCAGTTGCAAGAAACGGAAAATTTTATCTATATTGTCCTGTTCATAAAAAAAATGGAGGTATGGCTATTGCAGTCGGTGTTTCAGATTCTCCTACAGGACCTTTTAGGGATTTAACACATCCTTTGGTTGACGAAGGAGATTGGAATGATATTGATCCTACTGTTTTTATTGATGATGACAATCAGGCTTATCTTTATTTTGGAAATCCACAATTGCGTTATGTTAAACTCAACGAAGATATGACTTCTTATGATAAAACAGTGGGCATTCAAAACATCCCTATGACAGTAGAATCTTTTGCAAAAGGAAGTCATAACACAGGCACCTCGTATGGAGAAGGTCCATGGTTTTACAAACGAAACGGAATTTATTATATGGTTTATGCCGCATTTGCTGAAGGCGAAAAAAGAAATGAACATCTTGCATATTCTACTTCTGAATCTCCAACAGGTCCATGGGTATATGGCGGCGTTTTGATGGAAGAAAGTAAATGTTTCACAAATCATCCTGGAATTGCAGATTTTAAGGGACATTCTTATCTTTTTTATCATACCGACCAGCTTCCAGGTGGAAATTTATTTCATCGTTCTGTTTGTGTTGCAGAATTTTCGTACAAAGAAGACGGTTCAATTGACACAGTTTCTATGTGTGATGAAATAAAAGGTTTAAAGTGATTTTTTGCTTTTTTCTATTAATATGAATAAAAACTATTCAGAGCGTCACAAAGTTATACTTTCTCAATTGAAAAAAGAAATTACTTTTGATGATGGAATAAAAAATCTGATTGACTTGCGGGAAGAATTATTTAACCGCCATATTGAAAAATTTTTTTCCAGTCTTTCGAAAGAAGATTTCTGTAAAATGCCGTTTGCGGGTTCTACAGGAAATGCGGATGCAACAATTGCGTGGTCCATCTATCATATTTTTAGGATAGAGGATATAATATGCCATGATTTTGTTTCTAATGACGAACAAATTTTCTTTTCACAGGATTATCAGAAAAAGATGAATTGTTCTGTTATTACAACAGCAAATGAAATGAATGATGATCAGATTATTGAATTTTCAAATCAAATAAAACTTGATGAACTATTTTCATATGCAAAGGAAGTGAAAAATGTTTCTCAACAGGTTATAAAAAATTTGACTTTCAAGCATGCAAAAGAAAAGGTTAGCGAACAGCAGAAACAAAAACTTTTGATGCAGAATGTTGTTAGTTCAGATCCAAGTGCATTCTGGCTGGCAGACTATTGGTGTAAAAAAGATATAAAAGGATTGCTGCAGATGCCATTTAGTCGCCACTGGATTATGCATATTGACGCATGTGAAAGAATCTGTAAAAAAATTTTGAGCATGTAGTTTTCTTTATAAAAAATGGAGGCGTAATAAAAATTACATCCGTGAAATTTTTATGGAGGAGTAAGGTAACGAATTATGGGTTGTGGAAGAGCTGTTTTATGTATAATTTTCCCACCTCTTGCAGTAATGGATAGAGGGTGTGGAGCGATTTTATTAACTTTGATTTTGACTTGTGCTGGCTGGATTCCAGGATGTATTGTGGCAATATTGTTTAATAGAAAATAATACATGGAAAAAATAGTTTTGGTTACACTTTCAAGGAAAAAATATGACAGATATTGGAAAATTTTTAAGTGATATTCAAAGAATTAAAAAGCATGACAGACAGAATAATGGAGGAAATCCTGATTACAACAGAATATTCCGTGATTTGAACAATCTGTTCTTGCGTTCCACGTCATGTCCTGCAGATTTAGCACGTTCTGTTTTTGAATATTGGGAAAACGAATATATTTTTAATTCTCAAAATCAAAAAGAAGAACCATCTGAAGAAAATTCTCAAAGACTTGCAGCAATGCTTGCTTTTTTGGAAGATAGTGATGAATTTCAAAATCTTTTGACTCAAAATGATTGGCAGGAACTTGGTGATCTGGTAAATTATGAAGCTGAAGATTTGCCTGTGGATGTTTTACAGAGTTTAATGCGTGTTCTGGTGGAAAAAGGTGCTTACTGACGAGTTTTATGTTCATTGTGAACAATGTCCAAGAAAATGCGGCGTGAATCGTCTTGAAAAACAGACTGGTTTTTGTCGTGAAACTGATGATTTGAGAATTGCATTTGCAGGGCTTCATTTTGGAGAAGAACCTTTGATTACTGTAAATGGCGGAAGCGGAACTGTTTTTCTTACAGGATGCACTTTGCGGTGTAAATTCTGTCAAAATTATCAGATTTCTCAGGATGGACTTGGAAAAGCAGTTGCTCAAAATGATTTTGTGCAGATTTGTAAAAAATTACAGGAAAATGGTGCAGAAAATATTAATCTGGTTACTCCGAGCCATCATATTCCAAAACTAGCTGATTTTATAAAAGCAGCTAAAAATGATGGTGTGACAATTCCTTTTTGCTGGAATTCTTCAGCATACGAGTCAGTGGAAACACTTGAACTGTTAAAAGGTCTTGTAACAATATGGCTTCCAGATTTAAAGACGTTATCTTCAGAACTTTCTGCAAAACTTTTTGATGCACAGGATTATCCTGAAAAAGCAGCAAAAGCAATCAAATGGATGATAGAAAATAATCCTTTGGAAATAATAGAAACATCAAATGGTAAAGAAAAAATGCTTTCTGGAGTAATTATCCGTCATTTATATTTACCCGGAAAATTTTTGGAAACTGCTGATGTTTTGGAATTCCTGAAACATAATGCAGACGGAAAAGCGTGCATTTCGCTTATGAATCAATATACACCTATTCCGGCAAAAAAAGGCAGAATTGTCGAATTTGAAGACAGACTTGTGAACAGCATGGAAGATTCTGACATTCAAGATTTAATCGAAGCCTACGATTTTGATTATCTTTTTTATCAGGAATTAAGTGATGATACAAGCTGGCTGCCAGATTTCAACCTGAGTCAGCCGTTCAGTAATAAACTTGCAAAACCTGTCTGGCATTGTTGATTTTTTTTTAGAAATTAGTTATTTATTATTATGAACAAAAAATAATTTTTGGAGGTAATTATGGATCCTAAAGCGCTTTATAATATTTCTTATGGAATTTTCTTACTTGGAGCAAAAAGTAACGGAAAAATAAACGCATGTATCACAAACACTTGTATGCAGGTAGCTTCTGACCCTGTAAGAGTTGCAATTTCAGTTATAAATAATAATCTGACTTGCCAGATGATAAAAGATTCTGGATTTTTCAGCCTTTCTATTCTGGATAAAACCTGTACTTTCGATTTTATAAAAAACTTTGGTTACCAGAGCGGTAAAAATGTTGATAAATTTGAATCAATCGAATATAAAACTGATGAAAACGGCTGTCCTTATACAGAAAAAATGGCCTGTTCAGTTTTGAACTGTAAAGTTCTTTCTTCTCAGGATCTTGGAACACATACTTTATTCATTGCTGAAATTCAGGATGCACAGATTTTGAGCAAAAATGAACCTCTGACTTATGCATATTATCAAAGTTCTGTAAAACCAAAAACAAATGTTAATAGTTCAAAGAAAATTATTGGCTGGCGATGTAAGATTTGCGGTTATGAATACAAAGGAGAAACTCTTCCTGCTGATTTTACTTGTCCGATTTGCGGTCACACTGCAGAAGATTTTGAACCAATATACGAAAGTTAAATTTTTTTATGTTCAGCGATACTCATTTTCATTTTAAGTTGATGGCAGAGGAATATGGAGTTGACGCTGTTGAAGTTCTTTCAAAAATGGCAGAAAATAACTGTTATTTTGGGCTGGACATTGGAACAAAAGCATCTGACTTAATGGAACGAATTGATTTTTGTGAAAGCACAATTAATCAGATTAATGATAAAGAATTTGCACGCAAAGTCAGTTCGTTTCTGTATTTTTCTGCTGGAATATGGCCTGATATTGATTCAATTCATGATGCTGAAAATCAAATTAAGATTCTGCGTCAGAATATTGCAGTCAGTACTAAAAAAGTGATTGCAATTGGAGAAGGCGGACTTGATCATCATTGGAATCCGAGCGGTGTAGACGGCAGATGTGAATCTGATTTTGATTCAAAAACTTACATCTGTGAACGGAATTTTTTTGAGATGCAGCTTGAACTTGCAAAAGAACTTCAATTGCCGTTTATTATTCATTCTAGAGAGGCTTTTGAAGACACTTTATCCTGCATAAAAAATGTTGGCTATCATAACGGTATTGTTCATTGTTTCAGCTACGGAATTGAAGAAGCTCGCACTTTTTTGGATTTAGGCTGGCATATTGCGTTTGGAGGTGCTGTCACTTATACAAAAAAGGCCAAAATGGAACAGATGAAAGAACTGTTGAATTTTGTTCCAGAAGACAGATTTTTATGTGAAACTGATTCGCCTTATCTGTCGCCAGTTCCACTGCGTGGAAATCCAAATTCGCCGCTAAATATCAATTATGTTTACGAGTTCATTGCAAATGCAAAAAGCATTACATCAATGGAACTTTCAAACATAGTTGATAGAAATATCAAAAACTTATTTCATCTGGATGGTTGATTTCCATAAAATCACCTTCATTTAGCTCAGATGGCAGTTCAAAATGACCGATTTTTGTGCGCTTTAATTGTTCAACTTCATTTTGAAGTGCCATAAAAATCCTCCTTACCTGGTGAAACTTTCCTTCTGTGATTTTCACCTGCCATAATAAAAACTGTGGATCAAGCGGAGTTAAATAAGCAGTCTGCGACAATTGTTGTGGAGCTTTTTTTTCAGGAGGAAGAATCAAACCTTTTTCCGCTTTTTCTATGTAGGATAGATTTCCTGGATTTTTTAATCTGACTATGTAAGTTTTTTCAATTTTGTTTTCTGGAGAAGTCAGTCTGTGTGAAAAATGACCATCTGTCGTCAAAAACAAAAGACCGCTTGTATCACAATCCAATCTGCCGACAGTGTGCAATCGGTGTCCTCTTTTAGGTTTTGAAACAAGTTCCCGCATTTCCTGAGGCAAAAGTTCATAAACAGTTTTGTGAGAATCGGAAACTGCAGAACAGACATAACCTGCAGGTTTATTCATAATAAGATAAATGTTATTTTCGTTTTCGTTTTTCATTTGTGATAAATTGTGAAAAAAATAATATAATCGTGCAGACTTTAATTAATCAGATTTCTGTTAATTATTGCGACGACGGCGTTCAATACCAGAATTTTTATAGAATTCAGCTTTTGCTTTATACATCTGACTGTCTGCAAGCTTGCACAATTGCTGAATATTCATAGAAGGATTTTCTTTTTTTGTGGCATAACCCATAGAAATCTGAATGGAATCAATAGCTTCACCTTTCCATTCTTTCATTCGCTTAGAAGCTTGCTGCTCAAGTCCATTTATATCATCAGTTTTAATGAAAGCAACAAATTCATCTCCTCCTGTTCTAAAGACATTTCCGTATTCTTTAAAAGTTTCTGTCAGAACTGTGGCTGCAGCACAAATCAGTTCATCACCAGCGGCATGCCCTTTTGTATCATTCACATGTTTTAAATTGTTCACATCAGCAGAAATGACAACTAGATTTTCTGGAAGTTCAGTTTCAAGCTTTTTCAATTCTTCGTCATAACATCGTCTGTTTAAAATCTTTGTAAGTTCATCAGTTTTGGTCATCAAAATCATGTTTTCTTCACGACGCTTTTCTTTATCAATAATTTGAGTAGTAAACATGGCTTGAGTTAAGTTTCCGTCACTGTCACATGAAATTTCTATGAATTGGGCTTTGCACCAGCCGAAGTTTTTTCCAATAAATTCTTTTGAAATAACTTTCTGATCTTTCAATCTAGACGAAAGAGTGTGCAAATCTGTGAATTCCAATATTTCGTCAAGATACTGCTTTGTAACAGTATGTTTCATAACATGATGCATCTGTTTATCGGCACCAGATACTTCATTAATATATTTATCGATGTGAGTTTGAGATGAATAGCTGTGAATTTTATTTTCTTTTAAATCTATAAGATGCATTGTCATGTAAATTCCGGCAAGGGAAGTGAGAATATTAAGCTGTTCCTGCATCTTTTTTTTGCTTTCTATCAGTTCTTCTGTAAATGCTTTTTCTTTGACAACATCTGAAGTAATCTCACGGATAATAAATGCCACACTTCTTGATTTCTTTTTTGTCATAAGCAGAGTAATTCTGATTTCATACCAGTAAAGATTATTATTCTGTTTTACTCTAAAATGAATTCGATGAGGAATGCCATATTTTACTTTTTCCCAAATAACATCAGTTTGCAATTCATTATAAACAATTTCCCTGTCTTCTTTATAAACAACATCATGTAAAAATGCAAAAAGCCTGTTTTCATAAGAAATAGAATTTCTATTTGAAAAAGAACCACGTTTCATCAGTCCACAAGAACGAATGATTTTTTCTTCCCCAGTATCCAGATTTAAAGTTGCTATTATTTCAAAAGTAGATGTTATAGAAATCATGACATTCTGCAGTTCGTCATTTTGATTTTGAATAAGTTTGTCGTGTTTCTGTGCAATTACAAAAATGTGAGTTACGCTAATTGCCGTTAAATAACCAATTGATAAAAACGGTGCGCTTGGAAAAATCTCCTGCAGTATTCCGCAGAAAAATGGAATAAGCACAAAAAACAATACGATTATATATTTCCATAGATGACGGTGAATTTCTTTGACAGAATGATAAAGGCACAAAGAGAAAATCAATAAAAAAGGAATATATTCAAAAAAATACAAAACCGGGCGCATTTTTCCAGTTCTGTACGAGCAGTCTTTTGTGATGTAAAATATATCGTTGGAAAAAAAGTTTGAAACAACGAATGAAAGGAGAATGAGAAGTACAAAAAATCCAATATTGATAAAAAGTGATTTTCTTTTTACATTTTCAAGGTAGACAATTGCGTACAAAATCCAGCTGAATGTTACAAAACTCATTACGGTAAAGAGACAGGTTGTTGTAATAAAAAAGCCTTTTATGCTTGTGAAAATTCCGCTGTCGTAAAATCCCCAGATTGCATCAACACAGAAAAAAAGTGTTGTAAGCAGAAGTAAAAATCTGTGAATTCTATCCAACGAAGGTTTTTGCGTTGTAAGATTTAGAGAATTTACAAAGTAAAACGCAAAAAGCAGAGCGGAAACTATATCTATCAGCGAATAGAATGGAAAAATCACAATAACAATTATATATTACAAAGACAATATTTTCTATAAGAAAAATGTTGTATCTAGTTTTTTTTTTGTAATAAAGGTTTAATTATCTATAAATAACCTGAAATGTCTGGAAAACAAGTTTTAAATCAGGTTTAAACTCAAAGCCCAGAATATCACCTTCTTCCTGAAGATATTCTGTCTTGCGTTCTTTCCACTGTGCAAGGTTTTCGTCTTCGCCTTCAAGTTTTGCCATATCCCATGTGATTTCATTAAACGGCAAAACTGTAACCGACGTTATTTCAATAACGCAGACTGGATTATTTGCACGGTCGACAACGATGTAAAGTTCACCTGAAACAGGTAGCGGTTCCTGATCAATGGCATAAGTTGCAAAACTTGTAAAAAATGCCGTTTTCTTTCCGCTCAAAACAAGTGCAGTTAACTGGTCGCTCACAAATCCTTTTGCTTCAAAAAAAAGGTCACCGGAACATTTTTCTTCTTCATCACGATTTGTAGATTTTAAAAATTTTTGCCAATATTCGTCCAAAACTGTCATTTTATAACCTCACAAAATGCATTTTACAAAATTTTCTTCTTTTCAGATATTTTTTTGATTTAAAGGCTGTCACAAAACTAAAATTAGTATGACAAAACTTATTCGACAGGTCATTAACAACGTCAAAATCAAGATTTTAAACCTGTAGTACACTGGCTCGATGTATTTTTATCGTTTTTTCAAAATCAAAAGAATAAACGAAATGATAAAAAAAATCGAAGGAATCAATATGCTTAAAAAAACGGAAAGCGGAATACCGAAAATCTGGGTTCTTGAAACAGTCAGTACTCCGATTTTTATCAAAAGCCGGTAAACGATAACTGCATATCCTGCAAGAATTCCTGAAACCAAAGTCATGCAGGCAAAATCCCTTGTTTTTGACATCAAAAGGATTGCCAGAAATGAAACAATTCCTCCGAGAATAAGTTTTATGATAAATAATAAAATTTCGTAATCCATATAATTATTTTCGTCAGTTATAATTTAAAAGGTGAGTTTTTTAGTACTGTAAAAACACCTTTATCTGCGCCAAAAGGCACGATTGATTTTTCTGAATATGACGGATTTATGGCAATGCCGAGTTTAAGACAATGATTCACAAACTCATCATATTTTTCTGCACTCACTTTTGGAAAAAGATAAGGACCTTTTCTTTCCCAATATTTTGTCAAAACTGTATCATAAATGAACCAGTCTTTTTCCTGACGGAGTGGCAGCTGTGCAATCAGATTATAAATGCTTCTTGTAATTGCAGCCTGAAGTGAAAACGGCAAACTGATTTTCCTGCTCAAAACTGCTGATAACGAGGCGAGGTGTGCTTCTTTTTCAGCGGAGTCTGGAGTCTGGAAAAAATGAGATTTAACTGCAAGAAGATAAATAGAATCTGTCCAAGGCAAAGGTGGAGCAATTATAACTGCATCAGCATCAAAACATTTCTGTTCATTTTCGTTCCACGGAGAATAAAAAGATGTATTTCCTTGTGAAATAGCCAGTCCTGCTTTGAGTGCATCCATTTTGTGTGCAAAACAAATCACTTTGCGGTCAGAATTCAAAAGTTTTGATACGGCTTTTTCCATGCGGCTTTTGTCTTCGCACAGAAAACTGCCTGTTTGACCTCTAGAAATGACATTTTTAAAATGAGTAAACGCACTGTCTCCGTGCCAGCCAAGAATTGCCCGACTATTTTCCTGATAACAATCAGTTATGCGCACACCTTTTTTTGTGTAAAGGAAGCAGTTTCTTGCCCGAGTCACAGGTCCATATAAATCATAAAGTTTTGTATAAAAAAGTTCTTTATTCATAATCTAAATCAATTTTTTCACAAATTTTCCTACAACTTTTTTTGTATCCGACAGACAGAAAATTATTCTTGATTGTTTTTTGTAATCAAAATTTCTCCATCGGCGTCGATTTTCGCAATTGCTTTTCCGCCTTTTGCCAGCGAACCAAAAAGAACTTCGTCCACAAGTTTGTCGGCAATTTCGTTTTCAATTGTCCGGGCAATATTTCTAGCCCCAAATTCTTTTGAATATCCTTTTTTTGACAGAAGCTCGATACATTCAGGAGAAACGTCGAGCGAAACTTTTTTCTGCAAAAGTCGTTTAGAAAGATTTGCAATTTCTTTTTGGCAGACTCGTTTTGCAATTTCAAAATCAAGATAATTGAAAGGAATCACAGAATCAAGGCGATTTCTGAATTCAGGAGGAAATGTTTTGTTCACCGCTTCATTCAAAGAAGCTTCAACATTTTTCAAATCTTCTGTACCAAATCCGATGTTTCCTTTTTCCAAATCGCGTGCACCAGCATTGCTTGTCATGATTATGATGCAGGAACGGAAATCAGCTTTTCGTCCCTGATTGTCGGTGAGTTGTCCATAATCCATCACCTGTAGAAGTACGTTGTAAATATCCTGATGAGCTTTTTCAATTTCATCAAATAAAACGATGCTATTTGGATTTTTTCGAACCTCTTTTACAAGAATTCCGCCTTCCTCAAATCCTACATAACCTGGAGGCGAACCAACAAGTCGGCTGACAGAATGTTTTTCCTGATATTCGCTCATATCATAACGCAAAAGCGGCATTTTCAAGATTTTTGAAAGCGAGCGTGCCAGTTCAGTTTTTCCACAGCCTGTAGGGCCCACAAACAGAAAAATTGCTTCCGGTTTGTCAGGATTTCTAAATCCAACTCTTGCCCGTTTGACTGCTTTGGAAAGTTTATGCACTGCTTCGTTTTGTCCAAAAATATCCTTTTCAAGATTATCTTCAAGTTTTTGCAAAAGAGATTTTTCATCATTGTTGATGGAGTCAATTGGCAGCTGTGTGATTTTTGCTGTCACTTTTTTGATGATATCTTTTGTGACAACTGCATTTTTTTTGGAAGAATTGTTTCCACTGTTATCGCCGTTTTCAAATCTGATTGTATTTTTTCCTGTAAATCCACCGGAATTTTGAATGAAAACGTAAGAACCTGCTTCATCAATAATATCGATTGCTTTATCTGGAAGTTTTCGTTCTGGTAGATAACGCACAGAAAGATTAACAGCATCTTCAATTGAACCTTTTGCGTAACGAACATTGTGATGTTTTTCAAAGTTGAAAATCAAGCCTTCAATTATTTTTACAGTTTCCTGCGCGGAAGGTTCAGTTATATCAACTTTCTGGAAACGACGCGAAAGTGCTTTGTCTTTTTCAAAAATATTTGAAAATTCCTCATAAGTAGTCGAACCAATCAGTTTAATTCTGCCGTTTGTCAGATATGGTTTGAGAATGTTTGCCGCATCCATTTGATTTGAACCATTTGTTCCAGCGCCGATAATCATATGGATTTCATCAATAAACAAAATTGCTTTTTTTCCATCTTTCTGCTGTTCAATTTCGTCAAGAATGCTTGTAAGTCTTTCCTCAAAATCTCCACGAAATTTGGAACCGGCAAGAAGAACTCCCAAATCAAGCGAATATATAGAAGAATTCTGCAAGATTAAAGGAACCTGTTTGTTTACAATCCGTTGAGCAAGACCTTGAATGATTGCGGTTTTTCCAACTCCAGCATCACCCACGAGCAGAGGATTATTTTTTGACCGTCTGCACAAAATCTGAAGAGTGCGTTCAATCTCATTATCTCTGCCAATCAAAACATCGTATTCATGTTTTCCGGCTTTTTCTGTCATGTCTTCAGCAAACCGTTTTAATCCACCAGTGTTGTTTGTCATCATGCTTTCCATGATATTCTGTTGATTCTGGTTACGGGTTTCATTGGTTTCTTCCGAAGAATTCATTGCTTTTTCAATTTTTTCAACACGCGAAGTAAGTCGATATTGTGTGATTGATGCAAAAAGATTGTCCTTGCTTACGCCGCTTGCCTGCAGACAATAAGCTGAAAAACTGTTTTTGTTGTGATACATGCTCAAAAGGATGTCAAGCATGTCAATTACATCAGCATTTGTTGCTGCACAGTTAAAAAGAGTGTGACTCATCATTTCCCGGAAAGCTGAAGAATCAATTGGAGCTTCAAAAAGTTTGAGTTTTCCATTTTCTTGAGAAACGACTGGAATTTTCGTCATCAAATAATTGTTTAATTCAAATTTCAGAAAGTCTAAATTTGCGCCGCATTTTTTTAAAAAATCGGCAATAAATTCTTTTTTGACAGCAACAGACAAAATATGCTCGGGTGTGAAAAAAAGATGATTTAAATCTTCGGCGATAAATCTCGCCTCGAGCATTATTTTTCCCAAAAGAGGACTTGTTCTAAACTGGCGCACATTAGTGCCTTTATTGTTATTATCAGAATTACTCAACTTCAACCCTTAACGGAAAACCGTTTTTGCGTGCAATACTTTTTGTTACATCAGAAAGAGAAACGGCAATATCATAAGTGTACACACCAACAACAGATGAACCGTTTTCGTGAACATTCATCATCAAAGTCTCAGCTTCGTCCTTTGTTTTGTTAAAAATGCACATCAACACTTTAATAACAAAATCCATAGTTGTAGAATCGTCATTATAAAAAACAACTTTCATCTCTGGTGGCTGCTTGAGCTCAGTTTTTTCCATAATATTACTATTTTCTAAATTCTCTTTTAACGAATTATCCATATTTTTACTATAGCACAAAACACACTTTTTGTCTTATAATCTTAAAATATGGCTAAGAAAAAATTTAAACTAAATTTTGTATTTGACGCACCTGTGACAATAAGTTTTTGTCTGATTTCGGTGATTTTGTTTGCAGTAAATCAGTTTGCTTTTAAAGGTTCTCTTGACGGCAAAATTCTTTCTTCTCCGACGACTCTTGCTGGACCTGTTCCTTTTATAGTTTCAAATCCTGCATCATATTTTCGTCTTTTTTTGTATGCTTTTAGCGCTCAGAATTGGATTTTGCTTTTTACAAACCTGATGTTTCTGCTGATGCTCGGGCCATCGCAGGAAGAGCGGTACGGTTCAGTTGTCATTGGCATAATGATGGGCGTTTCAATTATTTTTTCGGGCGTACTTAATGCATGCTTTTGTGAAACAAGTTTGAAAGGCTGCAATTGTGTGATTTTTATGATGATTTTTCTGAACTCATTTATGTCGTTTTCCAAAAAGAAGATTCCATCAAGTTTTGTAATTATTTTTATCTTCTATATTGTTAAAGAAATTTTACAGGTATCAGATAAAAGACTTTCAGGTATTGTCGGTTTGATTATTTGCATTGCAGGCGGATTGTGCGGAAGCCTTTTTGCCTTTTTGACTTCTCCAAAAGCACGTGCTGAAAAAAAATCAGAAAAAAATTCCAGACCCATTTCATCTATGACGGCGGAAGGAAAAACTGCTTTTTTAGAAGAATTGGATAGTCAAAGCCCAAGAAATAATTCTAAGAAATCAAAAAAGTCTGATTCTGATGATGATACGACTGTGATTGGAACTATCAAATTTTAATATTAAAAAAAAATCCTGCACGCGGAATAAAATCATCAGAAAAATTGATTCTATGGCATGCAGGATTTTTTATGCGGACATAATTATTTTCCGCAATTATTTTCTTTCCTAAAAAAATTAGTTGTATATTGCTCGGACACGATTTACTGTATCACATGCTGAAAGCTTTTCTATAATATCTTCTGTAACTTTTCCATCAACATCGATAATATTATAAGCAACATCACCGCGAGCTTGATTAATAAACGAAGAAATGTTGAGTTTTGCTTCGCCAAGAATTGTAGTGAACTTAGAAATTGTGTCAGGAATATTTTTGTGACTGATGCAAAGACGAGTTCCGCCATTTGGAATTGGATTGTCTGTAACAGTTTTTGGGAAATTTACAGAGTTTACAATGTTTCCTTTTTCCAGGAAGTCTTTGAGTTGTTTTGAAGCCATAACAGCACAGTTATCTTCTGCTTCAGGAGTAGATGCTCCAAGGTGAGGCATTACGATAATGTTTGGCTGATTCAAAAGTTCTTCTGCAGCAAAGTCTGTTATCATGCATGCAACTTTTCCAGATTTGATAGCATCAAGAACATCTGCATTATTTACAAGACCACCTCTTGCAATATTTATGATTCTAACTCCGTTTTTCATGTTTTTGATTGCCGAAGCATTAATCATGCCTTTTGTATCATTTGTCTGAGGAACATGAATTGTGATGTAGTCAGATTTTGCAAAAACAGTATCGAGAGTTTCAGCGATTTTAACATTGTGGTCAAGATTTAAAGCAGCCTGTACAGAAAGATATGGGTCATAACCAATTACTTCCATTCCAAACTTCAAAGCAAGATTTGCAACCATGTAACCGATTGCACCAAGTCCGATAACACCAAGAGTTTTTCCTTTCAGTTCAGGACCAACAAACTGAGATTTTCCTTTTTCTGCCAAATCTGGAATTTCGTCACCTTTGCCAGCAAGTGCATTTGCCCATTTATTTGCATCAACAACAGGACGGCTTGCCAGTAAAAGAGAAAGCATTACAAGTTCTTTTACAGCATTTGCATTTGCTCCAGGTGTGTTGAAAACTACAACACCTTTTTCTGTCAGTTCAGGAATTGGGATGTTGTTAGTTCCAGCTCCAGCACGTGCAACAGCTTTTGTGTTGTCAGAAATATTCATTTCGTGCATATCAGCAGAACGCACAAGAATTGCATCCGGATTGTTGATATCAGTTGCAACTTCATAATTATCACGGTCCAATTGATTAAGACCAACAGCAGCTATTTTATTTAAAGTTTGAATTTTAAAAGACATATTTTCTCCACTATAAATTTTTTACAACGCAGCTTTTTTTGATATAATTAAAGCCACTCAATTTAAGTTTTTTTTATGTTGGGTGGCTTTTTGCTTCGCAAAAAAAGCGAGAAATGCATAGCATTTCTCGTCCCGAGTTTGCATTGCAAACTCGCGCTATTGGGGTTCCGCTATCGCTTCAGCCGCTTCCCTCGCTTCGCTCAGTCCAGTGGCCGCTTCGCGCCCCTACTATCCTTGCCACGTTTTACAACTTTTACATCAAACCACCCAATTAAAATTTTAGTTTTCTGCGGCAAATTTTTTCATAAATTCTACAAGTGCTTTTACACCTTCCAGACTCATAGCATTGTAGATAGAAGCACGCATTCCGCCAACAAGTCTGTGTCCTTTCAGATTTACAAAACCTGCTGCTGCAGCTTCTTTTACAAATTTGTCGTTGATTGCTTTTTCTTTTGCAACACTTTCTTCGTCAGTTGCTCCAGTTGAATATTTTGTAAGGAATGGAACGTTCATCAAAGAACGGCTTCCTTTTTCAGTTGTTGCACGGAAGAAATCGCTGGAATCAAGGTAATCATACAAATAATCAGCTTTTTCTTGATTTCGTTTGAGCATTCCGTCAGCACCACCATTTTTTTCAATCCAGTGAAGAACTTTATCAAGTACATAAATTGTGTAGCAAGGTGGAGTGTTGTACATAGAATCATTTTCAGCGTGAGTTTTGTAGCAAAGCATTGTTGGAGTGCCAGGACGACAGTTTTCAAGGTCGCAGATCAAATCTTCACGAATGATTACAAGTGTAACTCCTGCCGGAGCAAGATTCTTCTGAGCACCAGCAAAAAGAAGTCCAAACTTGCTGACATCAAGAGGTTCAGAAAGAACACAAGATGAAATATCAGCAACCAAAGGAATGTCCCCTGTTTCCGGGATGTATTCATAATGAGTACCCATGATTGTGTTGTTAAAGCAGATGTAAGCATAATCATAATCACCTTCGATTTTTTCAACACGAGGGATATATGAATAATTTTTATCTTTACTAGAAGCGATTACATCAACTTCAACTCCAAGATGTTTTGCTTCTGCAGCAGCTTTTTTTGCCCAAACGCCAGTTTCAATATAAGCAGCTTTTCCTTTTTTGTTACCAAGATTCTGAGCAACCATAGCAAACTGAGTAGAACCGCCACCTTGAAGGAACAAAACTTTGTAATTTTCAGGAACATTCATAAGTTTTCGAACCATAGCTTCTGCATCAGCGATAATAGGCTCGAATGCTTTTGAACGGTGGCTCATTTCCATTACAGACTGACCTGTTCCATTATAATCAAGCATTTCAGCTGCACATTCTTTTAATACTTCTTCTGGTAAGCAAGAAGGTCCTGCACTAAAATTGTAAACTCTAGACACTTTATACCTCACATTTTTCAGCAAAAAATTACCGAAATATTTTTTTACAAAAGCAAATTCAAAGCCGTTATAATAGAAAGATTTTCTACTTTTACATTTTGCGGAACTTTCAGCAGAACATTTGTCATGTTTACAATTCCACTTATGCCGGCTTTTATCAATCTGTTTGCCATAGTTTGCGCATCTTTGTCTGCAACAGTAAGAATAGCAAAACTGATTTTTTCACGTTTTATCACAAAATCCATTTCAGATGCAGGATAAAGCGGAAAAGTAGAGCGCAGGATTTCGACACGGTTGACATTTGAATCAAAACCGGCACAAATTTCAAAAACAGAATTATCAAAAAGATTTTGATCAAGAAGGGAAGCTCCAAGCCTGCCAAGTCCGGCAATACAAACCTTTTTAAAGATGCCTTCAGCAGAACCAGAACCCACAACGGCAGTTGAACTGTCAGAAGTGTAAGCAACATTGCTTCCTTTTTGGGATGATGTTTGAGCATAAGTATCTTTTTCAAAGGATATGTTCAAGGCGCTTTTTAAAGCTTGTTCAAGTTCTTCTATATAATATCCGTTTGAAACACCCTTGTTAAAGCCAAGCAGCCATAAATCATGCCTTATGAGCGAACTTTTCCAGCCAGAGGCCTCGCTTATAGCAACTGATGTTATTTTTTTATCCGGCCATTTTTGCAAAATTTCAAGCAGCTGAATAAAACGTTTCCTGGTTGGCTTTGGTAAATCAATTGATTCCATTATAAAAACCCTCCTTTGTGGGGTCAATAAATAAAGATGATTAAGAATGCGAAAAACAAGAAAAATGAATGAAAAAATGCAAAAAAGTGTGTTTATTGTTAAAAATATAACAGTAAATAAAAGGTAAAGTCAATAAGAAAACAAATCAGAAAATCAATAAGTTAAAAAAAAAGAGGAACCGGAAAAAACTAAAAAAAACCGGTTCCTCTGAAAATTAGGAGGCTAAGTTATAGAATCTCAAAACTCACTTGAAAAAGGGCTTTTTGAGATTATTGTACGAACGCAACCGAAATGCCAGGTTGAATTTGATTGTCAAAGAAAGAAACAACCTGTTCATTAAAAAGTTGGTCCAACATTTTCTGGTATGACATTATTTTTCCAACATAATTTAAAGTAGATTGTGGAGTTTTGTTTGAACGGACACGACCTGTACCAGCGTTATACATTGCCAGTGCAGAAACTTCATTTCCTGCAGTGTTCAAACAAAATTTCAAATGTGACATACCATATTTCGAACTGATAAAAGGATCAAAAAAATCCTCTTCTGATAGAGCAGGGAACGAATTGCTGTTTAATTGAAAAAGTCCTCTGTCTATAGTGCTGTTCGAATTCTTATTTATAGCTTTTGCATTATAACTGCTTTCAGTGTGGGCAAGTGCAAAAGCAAGCGAAAGCGGAATATCATTTTTTTCTGCTTCCGTAATAATTGCCTGTGTAATTTCTTTATTTCCAGTTATTTGATAGTAAAACCATTCAACAGCCGGTCTTGAAACATTCTGACGATAAAGTGAAAGTCCGTTATCATAATCATCAGAAAGCATAGATAAAGAAACTTCAGAAAAATATTCCTGAAAAGCAGCGGCCATATCTTCTTGAGTTTCTTCTGAAATCTCAACGACTTCAGTTTCTGCTGGAACTAAAGAAACAGATTCCTGTTCAACAGAATTTGGAAGAAGAAAATATACAAGTAATGAAACAGTCAATAAAATTGCTGAAATAATTATTGCAGAGAAACAGACATTTGAAAAAGATTTTTCTTGCGATTTATTCTGCATAATTTCCTCACTACTGGTAAAAGCCAGATTAATTTTTTATATAATCAAAACTAATCATTTGCTCTTCATAAATCAACAGAATAATGTCATAAAAATAAAAAAAAGACAAGTACTTTTTTACGAAATTTTAAGAAAAAATGAGAAAAATATTAACTTTTAGAGAAATGAGTTGTAAAACTTTGCAAACATTGCGGTATTTCGCAAATATTACGAAACAGAACTGTTAGTAAACAACTATTGAAGAATCACCAATTTCTTTGTTGTGTGAAAAATATACATACTGAGCATGTTTTTTGGAAAGAATTTCAATAAAATCATGAAAATCAGAAATTTCAGCAGGGATTTCAAAACCTGCCACGCTGATGCAGTCTTTTACACGTCTTGCAGTGTGATTGCAGGCATTTGTAAAAGATTCAATCTGTTCCGCATTTTCCAGAGGTTTGTCGATAATAGGTACAAGAACGGCAAATTTTCCCTGAACTTCAAGAGATTTTAAATCATCGCGCAGAGAGGCGAGAAATTCCTCGTTGTAGATTTCATCTTCAAGTTCCACTTTTGACCACAGAATTTCAATTTTCTGCAGTTGTTCTGCAGCGAAAGGAGAGTTATCATCGATTTTGTACAATTTATTTTCTTTTACAAAAAAAACAGGTTCTAATTTCATTTTTCCCACCAGACTTTTTTTATTATTTTTTCAAATTAGAATTATACAAAAAAGATTGAAAAAATCAATAATGAAATAATCTTGTAATTTTTTGTGCTAAGAAATTTTATGAAAAAAGGTGAATGTTGATAAAAAAAAGCCAAACAGCGAACTGTCTGGCTTAAACAAGGAGAAAAATTATTGTGTAAAAAAATGATTACTCAGTCAAAATTCTAATAACTTCAGCTTTGTCTTGAGTATTAAGAATTTCCTGACGCTTTTCAGGACTTTTGAAAAGTAAACTTACTTCGGCAAGGAACTGTAAATGAGGACCTGTTTTATTCACAGGAGAAAGTGTCATAATAAAAATGCGACAAGGTTCCTGGTCGAGTGAATCAAAATCAACAGGATTATCTGAAATTCCAATACAGGCAACTAAATCTTTTACTGTATCAGTTTTTCCATGAGGAATTGCAATTCCATGTTTCATACCTGTAGACATCTTGCGTTCACGGTCTAAAACACATTCACGTGCAGCGTCTTTATCTGTGACTTTTCCTGCTTTGTAAAGCACATCAAGCATTTCGTCTACAATTTCTTCTTTAGTTGTTCCTTTCAAATGAAGGTTGACTGTGTCTGTTGTTAATACTGTTCTCAAATCCATAGTATCTTAATCTTATTTCCACTTTGATAACTTGTCAAGAAAAAGAATGCCATTTTTTAAATATTTTTAAAGTTTTTTTTAATAAAGTTTCAATAAGGGGACAGACCTCAATTTGGATCGACTTTATGAAAACAGGGACATACCTCAATTTGAATTGACTTTATTAAAACAGGGACAGACCTTAATTGAAAGCGATTTGTTAATTTGAGCGGTTTGGAAAAAACAAGGTCTGTCCCTATTTTTAACAGACGGACAGTACGAACTGTATTGATTAAAATGGGGGCTTGGGGGGTACCCCCAGGAGAAGGGGTAGCGGAAGACACAACAAAGCGAAACGGAGTGAAGCGACTTGTGGCTGGAGCGAGGGGAAGGCTTTCCCCTCCTTTTGCAAAAACAAGGTTGCTCTGACAAGGTCTGTCCCTGCTTTATATAGTTGTATCATTATTAAGAAATCATTATAATTGTAGAAAATGTTCTTTTGAACTTTGATTTCTAGAATTGTTTGAGAGGTTGATAAAATGGTTACTTGGGCGAACGCAGACAAACTTGCTTCTTGGAAAAAGTTGTTGTCTTTGAAAGGTATGGTTTCTGTGGCTGAGGAATTGAGTTGTGCACAGGCTGCTGATAGAATTGCAAAGTATTCTATTCCAATGGGTGGAAATTTGACTTATAATTTTGCTGCTAAACAGGTGAATGAGCAGATTTTGAAGACTTTTGCTGAGCTTGCAGAGGAACAGCAGCTTGTTGATAAATATAAGGAACTTTTGAACGGTGAAATTATTAATACTGGTGAAAAACGTATGGTTTTGCATCAGCTTACACGCGGTCAGCTTGGAAAGGATGTTGTTGCTGACGGTGTGAACAAGCGTGAATTTTATCTGAATGAGGTAAAACGCATTGCTGATTTTGCGAACGATGTTCATTCTGGTAAAATTTTGAATGAAAAAGGCGAAAAGTATACTACTGTTTGTCAGATTGGTATTGGTGGTTCTGATTTGGGACCTCGCGCGATGTATCTTGCACTTGAAAATTGGGCAAAAAAGAATAATTCTTTCAAAATGGAAGCTAATTTTATTTCAAATGTTGACCCTGACGATGCTGCTGCTGTTTGTAAGAAGCTTGATATTTCTAAAACTATTTTTATTCTTGTGTCAAAATCGGGTACTACTCTTGAAACTTTGACTAATGAATCTTTTGTTAAAGATTTTATTAAAAAAGCTGGTTGTGATGCATCTAAACATATGATTGCTGTTACTTCGGAAACTTCTCCTTTGGCTCACAATCCTGATTATATGGCTGCTTTCTATATGGACGATTATATTGGCGGCCGATATTCTTCTACTTCTGGTGTTGGTGGTGCTGTTTTGAGTCTTGCTTTCGGTCCTGACGTTTTCCAGGAGTTTTTGGATGGTGCTGCAGAGGAAGATAAGCTTTCTTTGAATAAGGATATTACTAAAAATCCTGCTTTGATGGATGCTTTGATTGGTGTTTACGAACGAAATGTTCAGGAATATCCTGCTACTGCAATTTTGCCTTATTCTCAGGCTTTGAGTCGTTTCCCTGCTCATTTGCAGCAGCTTGATATGGAAAGTAACGGTAAATCTGTAAACCGTTTTGGTGAAAAAATTGATTATGTTACTGGACCTGTCATTTTTGGTGAGCCTGGAACTAATGGTCAGCATTCTTTCTATCAGCTTTTGCATCAGGGAACTGACATTGTGCCTTTGCAGTTTATTGCATTTAAGAAAAATCAGACTGGCGATGATGTTGTAATTGAAAACTCAACAAGTCAGGTGAAACTTTGTGCTAATGTAACTGCTCAGATTGTGGCTTTTGCTTGTGGTAAAAATGATGAAAATCCAAATAAAAACTTTGCTGGCGGTCGTCCTTCAAGTTTGATTTATGGTGATGATTTGAATCCTAAATCTCTTGGTGCTTTGCTTGCACACTTCGAAAACAAAGTAATGTTCCAAGGGTTTGTTTGGAATGTGAACAGTTTTGACCAGGAAGGTGTTCAGCTTGGTAAAGTCCTTGCAAAAACAGTTCTTTCTGGAAAAATGGAAGGTGCTTTGAAAGCATACGCAGGACTTTTGATTTAAGGACTGATTTAATCTGTAAAACGGTGAAGTCAATGACTTAAGCGATGTCTTGCCTTGACTTCACTGTGTTTAATACTTTTGCCGGCATTAAAGCACTCCGTTTTGTGCCTGGCAAAGTTTGTAATATTCTCCTTGTTTCTGGATTAAATCGCTGTGAGTTCCTGTTTCGCAGATTGTTTTGTGATTTATTACAGCGATTTTATCTGCATTTTTGATTGTAGAAAGTCTGTGTGCAATGACAATTGTTGTGCGTCCTTTTGAAAGTTCGTCAAATGCTTTTTGAATTTTGATTTCGGTGGCTGTGTCCAAAGCTGATGTTGCTTCGTCTAAAATCAGGATTGGAGGATTTTTGAGGAAACATCGTGCGATTGAAATTCTTTGTTTTTGTCCGCCGCTTAATTTGATGCCGCGTTCTCCAACGATTGTTTCATATCCATCTGGCATATTCATTATATCATCATGAATTTCAGCGCGTTTGGCAGCTAAAATGATTTCCTGTTCTGTTGCATTTGGTTTTGCGTATGCAATGTTTTCGCGAACTGAACCTGCAAATAAAAAAACGTCCTGTTGTACAATTCCAATCTGGTTTCTTAGGGAATTGCGTTTTATTTTCTTTATGTTGATTCCATCCAGCAGAATTTGTCCTTCTGAGATTTCATAAAAACGTGGAATCAGATTGCAGATTGTTGATTTTCCTCCACCGCTTGAACCGACCAGTGCAAATTTTTCTCCCGATTTGACTGTAAAATTTATATCGTTTAAAACTTGAATATTGTTTGCGTATGAAAAATTGACATGTTCAAAATTGATGTTTCCTCTTGAAGCAAGAATTTCAACAGCATCGTTGCTGTCTGGTTTTTCTGTTTCTGTCTGCATGATTTCTAAAAATCGTGAAAAACCTGCCATTCCTGTAGAAAACTGTTCAACAAAATTTGTCAGTTTTCTAATTGGGGCTGTGAAACTTGCTATAAAAAGATTTGCGGCAACTAAATCTGGTAAAGTCATTTTTTCTTTCATAATAAAATATCCGCCGACAGCCAGAATAAGCAGACTTAAAAAATTGTTGCAAAGTTCAATGTTTGAATGAAAAAATGCCATGTATTTAAATCTGATTTTTTTTGCTTGGCTGTATTTTTTATTCATTGCATCAAAGTTTTTGTTTTCTAATTCTTCGTTTACAAATCCTTTTGTTACTCTGATGCCACTTATGCTTGATTCAAGGTTTGCATTGATTTCGGCTGTGGTTTCTTTGACTTTTTTTGACGTCTTGGAAAGATTTCGTCTTGAAAAAATTACGATAAAAAGGATTATCGGCATGGAGATAATCACAATAATTGCAAGTTCCCAGCGAATTTTTAGCAGGAGAAAAAATGAACCAAAGATTGTTAAAATTGCTATAAAAAAATCTTCTGGACCATGATGTGCAAGTTCTGTGATTTCAAAAAGGTCTGTAGTTGCACGTGCCATTATTTTTCCAGTTCTGTTTGTGTCATAAAATGAAAAGGGGAGTTTTTCCAGATGTGAAAAAACATCGCGGCGCATATCCTGTTCAATTCTGTTTCCAAAGATGTGTCCCCAATAGTTTACAAACCAGTTGCATATCCAGCGTAGAAAATAGCCTCCGCCCAGAATTATAATGAAAAATGTAAAAATGCGAAGATTTCCGTTTGGAATGAGAATGTCCAATGCATATCGTGAAAACATCGGGAATGCAACGTCTATTGCAGCAATCATGAATGCGCATATCATGTCAGCAATGAAAAGTTTCAGATGTGGTTTATAATAACTAAAAAAAATTTTTAAAGGGTTTTCGTGAAAATTCATAAGACATATTATCAAATCAAACGAGATAAATCAAATAAAACGGGGACACACCTGGTTTTTGTTAGACTTAATTTTTTTTCGGGGCGTTGCGGGGTGTCCCCGCAGAGAGGGTAGCGGAAGCAACTTGTTGCTGGAGCGAGGGGGAGACTTCCCCCTCTTTTTTTCCTTTTTATTTTTTCTTGTCTTTTATGCAGAAAAATTGTATATTTTATGTATAAATATACAGAAAGGTTTATATGAAAGAAAGACAGTCGAGATTAAAAGCTATTAAAAACTTGATAAAAAATAATGTGATTGAAAGTCAGGATGATTTGCTTTCTTTGCTTTTGAATGAGGGTTTTGATGTAACTCAGGCTACTTTGAGTCGTGATTTGAAACTTTTGAAAGTGGGAAAAATTCCTGACGGTCAAAATGGTTATATGTATGCGCTTCCTGACGAAGGTGAAAATACTGAAACTGAAGCGATTTATGTGCAGGATTTTTTGCGCGGCTATATAAGTATTGATTATAGCGGAAATATTGTTGTTATAAAAACTTTTCCTGGCCATGCTAATACAGTTTGCAATGCAATTGATAATTTGAATTTTGAAGAGGTTCTTGGAACTGTTGCCGGCGATAACTGTATGTTTGCGTGTCTGAAAGAAGGTGTTTCGGGTGATATGTTTTTGAAAAAACTGAAAAAATATATTCCTGGAATTGAAGATTAAATTGTTTTGGGGTAAGTTATAATAATGAAATTTACAAGTACAAGAAATAAGAATTTATCGGTTGGATTTTCTCAGGCTGTAAAAGAATGTTATCCTTCCGACGGTGGTGTTTTTGTTCCTTCGTCAATTGAAGATATGCGCCGCTGGATTTATTATATTAATGAAAATACATCTTTTACATCCATTGCAGGTTCTTTGACTTCAGCTTTGATAAAAGACGAACATTCTCCTATTATCTGTGAAAAAATTGCGACTGATGCTTTCAGTTTCAGCCCAAAAATTTCACAGCTTGAAAATAATCTGTTTTTTATGGATTTGTCCGGTGGTTTTACTGGCTGCCACAGAGATTTTGGTGTTTCATATCTTTGTTCTTATCTTGAAACCACTTTGCAATTGACAGGCGGCAATGTGATTTTTCTTGATTACACTCATGGAAATCTTGGTGCAACTTTGGCTTGTGCATTGCGGGGCAAAAAACATATAAAAGCTGTCCTTGTTTATGAAAAAAATCAGGTTCGAGGACTTGAAAATGAGGATTTTGTCTGGAATGGCGGAAACATTTATCCTGTCGAAATGGAAGGTTCGGAAGGTAATATAAAATCTGCTTTATCTCAGGTTTTTGCTGATAAGGAATTTGTGGATACTTTTAATCTGTCTGTTGCAAATACAACAAATGTGTGCAGACTTTTGGGACAGATTTTTTGTTTTCCATATTCTTTTGCGCAGATTAAGAATAAAACAAATTCTGATATTTATTACGCTGTTGATTCTGGAACTTATGGTCTTTTGATGGCGGGTTTGTACAGCTGGCGTTTTGCTTTACCTGTAAGCGGATTTATTATTCCGTCAACTCCGTCGCTGACTGTTGATTATTCTGGAAATCCTATTATTCTTGATTCTTTTGTTGATATGAATAAGCGCGGAAACTCAAATCCTGCTGTTCCTGCTAATCTTGAAAGGCTTGAAAACTTTTTCAGTTCATACAAAATGATGATGAGAAGTTTTGTTTACCCTGTTCAGATTGACAAAGAAACTCAGGAAACTGCTTCCAAAGAATTGTACATAAAATACGGACTTTTTGCAGACGAAAAAACTTCCAGAGCTTATGCAGCACTGAAAGAGAGGCGCGATGTTGTGAGCGAGGATGAATCTTGTGTTGTTCTGACGGCATTAGATCATCCAAGTCTTTCTAGTGATTATTGCCGTCATGTGGTTGGAGAAGAGCCTCAGATGCCAGATAACATCAAAAAGGCTCATCTCCATGCAGAAACAGGAAAAAAAGTGATAACCAGTGCTTCAGAATTGAAAGAAATCATTAAATCTCTGCATTAATTTTCAGATTTTTTTGATTTTCCTTTCTTTTTTGAAGATGATTTTTCTTTCCCTTTCTCTGTTTTAGTTTTCTCAGATTTTGCAGCAGCAGACTTTTTTGTTTTTCCAGCCGGCGCAAATGGTTTTACGAAAAGCTCTGCTTTATATTCTGCTTCGTCCTTTGCTTTGCAGATTGTTCTGTAAAGTTCAAAGACAGATGGCAGTTTTGATTTTTTTGCATTTAACAGCATCTGAGCAAAAACAAGATTCAGGTTTTCTTCGAGCAGTTCTTTGTTGAACCATAATGTTCCGTCAAAATAATTTGCTCCACTTAAGTTCTTTGCAAATTTTCCACGAACAAGGAAATCAATTATTTCAAATGCAACTTTTTTGCTGTTTTTTGGCAGTTTTGATGATTTTCCAAGGGGACTGATTTTGAACAGTTTTTTCAGGGCGTAAGCAAAATCTTTTTGCAAATATGAATTAAGTTTTCTACCAAGATTCCATTTGTCTGCCAGCGAGTTTTGTGAATATTCTGCACAAAGGGCGTCGCAAAGCAAAAGTAATTCCAGTTTTTCATCTTTTTCAATCAAAAGCTTTACAAAATCTTGTGGGATTTCTGTTTTTTCAAGAAGTTCCTGCAGACTTTCCTGATTATTTTGATTTTCAGATTTAGCTTCTGTTTTTTCTTTTGTCTCTTTCTGATTATTTGATTTTACTGTCAAACAATCTGACTTGTTTTTGTAGTCATCTTTTTGAGTTTCACAGTCAGTTTCTGATTTTTGCAGAAGAATTTCATTGTGAATCTGAACTAACAGTTTTACTTTATTTTTGAACAATGCAAACTGTTTTTCGGCATCAGATGGAGTTTTTACGCTGGCATCAAGCAAAGAAAACCTTTGTGCTGTCTGATAGAATGTGACGGCAGTTTCTTTTGCATCTGTAAGAATTCTGTTAATTTTGGAAACAGAAACTTTTTTTGCGTTGTTTTCAGTTTTCTTGATTTTTGTTTTTTCATTATCTTCGGCTGAAGAACCTTCAGTTTTTTGTGACACAATGCTATTTGTTTCGAGTTCTTTTACAATCGGAAGGAGAGCTGCATTTGCAAATTTTTCAAGAACATCATACAAATCTTTATAAATAATTTCCTGCCATGCTGATTCGATATCTTCACAACCGCGACCAGCAAGAGAATCACAAAGAATTCTGAATCTGTGGTCAGCTTCGTCTGTCACTTCCTGAATATTCATAAGAACCTGATATTCAAAACCATTTAGCATTACAAACATACCTTTTTGGCAAATCTCACTTGATTTTCTGATATACCAAAGTCTGCTTCTGTGTTCTTGGAAGATGCAGTATTTGTTGTCATCGTTTGAAAGACCTAATCCTTCAGAAATACTTCGTGTAACAAGTTTGATTTCATCGCCGTTTCCGGTTTTTACGGCATAAGGAGCTGACTGTTTTATCCATCCGGATGCTCTGTCGTATTTGTTATTGTAGAAAACAACAGTTCTTTCGCTGCCTGCTCCATTTGAATATGCAAAAACATTTTCGTTTACGTGACCATTTTCCCACAAATCATAAAGCAGGAAATTTTCAACTCCACTGAACAGATATCGTTTCTTCATTAGAGGGAAAATGTCGTGCCAGTGACGGTCCACAAGATACTGACTTGGTTTTTCATCTTTATAAGCTTTTGTATATTCCATGCCGTATTTTTCGGTGAATCCTTCGATTTGACCGTGACCGAACATTGGAAGACCAGGCATTGTAATCATCAGCGTGCAGACACCAAAATATTTGTCGCCGTCACCAAATTGAGCAATTGCTGTTTCTTCATCAGGATTGTTCATGAAATTTACATATCGCTTGAGAATCTGCGGATCAAAATTAATTGTATTTTTGATAGTATCACGATATTTTTGATTTTCTTCTTTTTTGAGCATATTCATGAAAGCAGAATTGTAAACACGGTGCATTCCAAGAGTTCGTACAAAATAGCCTTCCATCATCCAGAATGCTTCGGCAAGTAAAAGGGTGTCAGGACATTCTTTTGCAACACGGTCAACAACTTCGCGCCAGAATTCATTTGGAATTGCATCGTTGAATTGAGAAGTTGTCATTGCATATTCTGAGCGGGAATAAATATCTCCTCCGTGTCCTGGTTCCGGATACCAAAGCCTGCGAATACTTTTTTTTGCAAGAACCATTGCAGCATCAAAACGAATAATCGGGAAGTTGCGGGCAACATGAAGAATTTCCTGCATTACAGCTTCTCTTGCCTGAGGATTTAAAAAGTCAATTTGAGCAGTGTCGTTCCAGGGAAGTCCAGTTCCATCATTTCCGTGATAAATATAACGAACATCGCCAGTTTGATTATCAACTCGTTTAAAGACTACGGCGCAATCATCTTTGGAATAATAATGGTCTTCCAGATAAATGCTTGTGCGTGAATCTTGCGAAAGATTTTCACCAGAGAATGAATAACCTAATGCATCTCGTCGCTGAACAAATAAATCCGGGCGGTTCATAACCCAATCGCTGTCCATTCCTGTGTGATTTGGAACCATATCAGAAGCAAGACGAATTCCTCTTTGCCAGAGTCTTTGTCTGAGGTTTGCAAGTGCATCCCATCCGCCAATATTTGAAGCAATATTATAATCATAAAGAGAATAGGCACTGGCAGCAGCTTCAGGATTTCCGCAAATCTGTTTGATGCGTTTGGAAGCTTTTGAGCGTTCCCATAATCCGATGAGCCACAAACCTGTAAATCCTTCATCGCGCAGGCGGTCAAGTTCCGGGTCTGGAATCTGGTCAAGCCGCGTAATGGGATATCCGTATTGTTTTGTAAGCTGATCAAGCCATACAAGAACAGTTTTTGCCATCAAAATAACGTTTGGCATCCATTCACTGTCAGGGCTGAACCTTTCGTATTCGTTCATGAGATTTTCAAAAGAATATGGAACCATGTCAGGAAGTTCGCCGCCACCAAATCCCTGCCAGCTTGCTTTTTCTTCTTCACTGATGGCATCCATTCCAGTCAAAATGCGTTTAAGCCATTCGCCAAGGAATTTGTCCCAATATTTTTGGATGTATTCGAGTTGACCTTTGAGACTGTCTGGAGAAAATGCAACTGGTTCTCTCATCATTGTGATTAAATCGTGATTGAAAGGACCGAATTTTGATTTTGACTGTGCAAATTTCTGAATGCTTGCCCATGTCTTTGAATAATTTGCATTTTTTTCATCAAGCGAAGTATCGCTGAAAAGCAGGAAGAAAGGTTTGAAAGCAGGATTTTCGTTTGCAAGATGAAGAAGAATCAACTCTTCCAAAGTTTGTTCTCGGTTTGAACGTTCTTTTCCTGTTCCTGCATCTACCGCATTCCGCAGAAGATATTCACTTGCCGAACATTTTTCCTGAAAAACTTCAACAGGTGGAAATTCTTCCATAAAATCAAGCAGAAGTTGATTGATTGCTTTTGGTGTAAACTCAGCATCAAGAGAGGCAAGAAGTTCCTTTGCAAAATCTGGTTCTTTATCACGACGGAAAACAAAACAGACATAATGAAGAATTTCATCAATCAATCCCATTGCGTTTAATTGACCTGCTGAAACCTTCTGATTTTTATCTCCTGTCGTCTGCTGAATGTAGTCATTATAAATTGTCTGAAATTCACGAACATTTTTCATGTTTGCAAAAACAACATTTCCACTTGAAGCAAAAAGACCTTTATTAAAATCACACAAAGTACGAACTTTTCTAGAAATGTGAAACTCATTGTAAGAAATCTGCATATTTTCTCCTGATATGTTGTTTATTATTCACCACGTTATGTGGCGGCGCATGGAAGCGCTGAATCCAAAATTTATTTTTTTATTTTTTCTATTAATGCTGTATCCTGCAAAAGAGTTTCAACACTGGCTGGCAGACGGTAAGTCCAGTTAAATGAAGTTACTGTTCCAGGAATGTTGATTCGTTCATCTTTTGCATCAGAAAGCCAATATTTTTCTTCCATATATAAATAATCCTGCAAAGGACTGATATTCCACAAACTTGCAGATGAAAAACTAGCGTGCATAATTGCATGAGCAATATCTGTAGAAAAATCTTTTTGAGCAGTTTCCATTGCTTTTTGTTCCAGGTCAGAATCTGACAAATCTGTTTTAAGTCCAAAATAAGATGGATTAGCCAAAACAAATGCTTTTGCTGAATCTTTTTCGTCCTGCCACCATTGTCTAATAGTAGAAGAATCGTGAACCGATGTTGTGGTAACAGAAAGCGGAGTATAATCTTTGAAATCAACATAAGGCTGACCAGGTTTTTCCCAATCTCTGCACCAGCGAACAACACGCAGTCCTAGAATGTCATGTTTTTCCATCACTTTTGGAACACATTCAATATTTACACCCAAATCTTCACCACAAGGAATCATATCAAGATTTTTGGTGATTGCGGTAAATATTTCATCAGCCTGTTTTGCCCACAGTTTTTCATTTTTTGAATTGAGCTTTTCAAAAACTTCCATAAGTTTGCTTTTTTCATCATCACTTAAAGTTTGCCATGAAGTTGAATGGGAATAAGTCCAAAGAGGCACGTATTTATCTTTAGAAATTTCAAGTAAAGTTCTGTTCGACCAATATTCAACAAGAACATTTTGAATGCGTCCGACAGCATCCGGGTGGCAAAGCCCCGAAAAATCAGCTTCATAAAAAGTTTTTGAGCCTTTAATTTCAGGTTTAAAAAGCCAAAGTTCCTCGCTTCCAATCTGATTACAGAATTTTGAAAGAACTTTGTGAGCCTGTTCATGATTCCATGTAATATCTTCTATTATATGAGTTGGAATATGAGGAGCGCAAATCCATCTGATTCTGTTGTCATCAAAACCCAAATCATAAAGTTCATCTTTTTTGATAAAAGCAAACGGCTCAGTATGACCGTTCAAAGCATTTACATCATCACTAGGAATTGCCCAAATTCTGTAAAATCCCAAAATGTGATCAAGACGATAAGCATCATAATATTTTGAAGCAACATTCAGACGACCTTTCCACCAGCTGTAATCAGCATTTTTAAGATTTTTCCAATTGTAAGTCGGGAAACCCCAGTTTTGACCAGTAGCGTTGTCACCGTCAGCCGGTGCACCAGCTCTAAGATTTTGATTAAAGAATTGAGGATTTGCCCAAGCGTCGCAGGAATCTTCATTCATCAAAATCGGCATGTCACCTTTTAACAAAATATTTTGATTGTGAACATATTTTACAGCGTCGTAAAACTGACAGTCTGCAATCATTTGAACCCATGCATAAAATAAATGTTCAGTTTTCTTCGATTTATCTTCCCAAAGTTCAAGAATTTCAGCTTCAGTTTTTTTCTGGTCCTCTTTTTTCCATTGTTTCCAGGAAGACTGCATGTAATCCCATTTTAGAGATTTATAAACAGCGTAAGTTTTTACCCATTCATTATTTTTTATCCATGCAGAAAGGTCTTTTGACGGAATTCCAGATTTAAAATCATCAGTTGAAGAAAAAATTTTTCTAAGCAAATCAATTTTACCGTTCAAAATTTCATCATAATTGTATCGGAGACAATATTTGTGATTTTTCATAAAATTGTCGTAATTATTTTTAAAATCACAATCATTATCATATATTTTTTGAAAACCATCGATTTGATTTATGCGGATATAAATCGGGTGAAGGGCAAACGCGGAAAGCCCACTATAAGGAGAACTCTGCGTGCCAGTATCATTAACTGGAAGCAGCTGAATAAGCGAAAATCCTGCCTTCTTGCAAAAATCAGCAAACAGTTTCAAATCAGGAAATTCTCCAATAACCGGATTGTCATTTGTAAAAAGAGCTCCAAGAGGAACCGTAACGCCATTAAGTTTTTTTCTTTCCATAAAAGAAAGTATATCACAAAAAAAGAAAATTGAAACAAAAATATTGAATTTACAACGTTTGAGATTGGAAAAAAATAGGGGAAATTTCTTATAGCTGGGAAAGTCATAAAAAAAATAAAACAAGGCTGTCCCCATTTAAACTTAATTTGAGGGGGTTTTAGGGGGATATGCTTTGCATATCCCCCTAGAAGAAGGGGTAGCGAGCAACAAAGTGCGAGCGAGGGGGAGACTTCCCCCTCATTTATATTTTCTACAATAAATTGTAAAATATGAAAAATTTTATTATTGAAAATCTTTTTTAAATGCCATATACTCCAAATTTATAGTCTGCAGTGTGAACTTGTGATGTTTACTTTTTTGTAAATTAATTTTTCGCCTGCGTCTTGGAGATGAACTAAATGATTTCTTTGCTCGCTAAAATTTTTATTAAAGATTCTAAAAATTATGAAAACCAGACAGTCCGTCAGAAATATGGAATTTTGTGCGGAGGTTTCGGCATTTTTTTGAACATCCTTTTGTTTCTGCTTAAAATAATTTTTGGAACAATTGCAGCTTCTGTGGCAATGGTAGCCGATGCTTTTAATAACCTTTCTGATGCAGGTTCCTCTTTGATTCAACTGCTGGGCTTTAAGTTGTCCGCAAAAAAACCTGACACAGAACATCCTTTCGGTCATGGTCGTCTTGAATACATTTCCGGATTAATCATTTCGTTTCTTGTTTTGTTGATGGGTTTTGAACTCCTGAAAGAATCAATCAGCGCGATAAAAAATCCTTCTCCTGTGGAAGGCGGACTTTTTCCTGTCATAATCATGGTTTTCGCAATTCTTATAAAACTTTACATGTTCATTTACAATCATTCGATTTCCAAAAAAATAAATTCTGTAGCCATGGAAGCAACTGCAAAAGATAGTCTTGCCGATATGATTTCAAACGTAATTGTCATCATTTCTATTATTTCTTCCAGATTTACTTCGCTTCCAGTCGATGGCATTGGCGGAATTATTGTTGCTGTTTTGATTATGAAAACTGGTTATGAATCTGCAGTTGAAACAATTGAACCGCTTTTGGGAGCTGCACCTTCATGCGATTTTGTGCGTGACATTGAAAAAGAAACGATGAACCATGCTCCAATTTGCGGTGTTCACGATATTGTAGTGCACGATTATGGTCCTGGCCGACTGATGGTAAGCCTTCATGCAGAAGTTCCTGGAAATATGGATGTTTTTGAAATGCATGATGTTGTGGACAATGCAGAAGCCGACATCGCTAGAAAATTCAATTGTCATGTTGTGATTCATTCAGATCCTGTTGATTTATCAAATGAACGCCTTATAGAGTTGAAAAAAACTGTAAAAGAAGAAATTGCTGCTATCAGTCCGGAATTAAAGTATCACGATGTAAGAATGGTTCCCGGCATCACTCACACAAATCTGATTTTTGATGTTGTTAAGCCTTTTGATTTTAATATTTCAGATGAAGAATTGAAAAATAAAATTTGCGGTGCGATAAAACAGAAACACAATGATGTAAATTGTGTGATTACTATTGATGCGCCTTACGTGTCAAAGTAAAATACTGATATTTTATGCCATTTTCCTCATGATTTTCAAAATCGCTTTTTTGCCATTCAGAAAAATCAATATGAGGAAAAAAAGTGTCACCTTCGTAGTTTTCTTCTATTAATGTAGCATAAATTGTGGAAGTTTCTTCTATTAATTGGTGATAGATTTCGCCTCCGCCAGCAACAAGCACTTCTTCATCATCGTCATAAAAAGAAAATGCCTGCTCTAGATTTTGTGCAAGCAGACATTTTTCTGGCGCAGTTTTGAGAGATTTTGAAACGATGATTATAGTGCAGTAGGGGAGCGCGTGTCCTATTTCATCAAAACTTATGCGCCCCATTATGATTTTTTTTCCGCTACAAATCTGCTTAAATCTGTTCCGCTCCGTTGATAAATTCCATGGAATTCTGCCGCATTTTCCAATCACAAAATTTTTGTCAAACGCAGCAAGAAAACTGATTTTTTTGGGAAAATTTTCTGAACTTTTCAAAATTACACTTCTACCTGAACCATCGTTGCGATTTTGTGACTTTGTGCATTTGCGTAAACACTTCTGTTGTTTCTGTATGGATTTTTGAAATTTGTAATCTGTTTTCGCAGAACATCCACATGAGCACGAAGCAGTTCGCGGTTAATTTCATTTTGTTTAAGCACTTTTTCCTGCAAATCAGACAGTTCGTTCTGAATACGGCTGATTTCCTGATCTTCCTGAGCCCCAGTCTTTCCATTTATGGAATTGTACATTTTTGTCATCGGGACAATCACTTTTTGGAGATTAGAAAGATTCTGCACAACCTGCTGTTCAATTTCAGTGTGTGCAAGAAGTTTTTCCGTATTTTCATCATTGATTGAATCCTGCTGTTTTTCCAGAACCGTCAAATATTCTCTGAATTTATTTCGCTGCTGCTCAAGCAAACTTCTGAATTTTTTGAGCAGGGCAACTCGTTCATTAAGTTCTTCCTGTGTAATTTTTTCCATATTTTCCTCCGAGGGAGCATCCTCTAGTTTATCGAGTGTTCATATATCAAGTTTTTTTATATTTTGGGTGGCTTTTTGCTTCGCAAAAAACAGGCTATCCGGGGTTCCGCTATCGCTCCAGCCGCTTCCCTCGCTTCGCTCAGTCCAGTGGCCGCCTTTGGCGCCCCTACTATCCTTGCCACGGTTTAAAACCCGAAAATCAGTCTACCCAACAATATTTACAGCGTTTGGTACTTTTGTGGCAGGAGCGTTTGCCGTACTGTTTGCAATCGTGCGCCAAGCATCAGCCAAATCAGACATCATTTTCAAAACTGAAGAAATTTTTTCTTTATCCTGATTGATGTTCGCAGACATAAGTTCTTCATTAAAAAACAGATAAAGCGACATCAGATTTTTTGCAATTTCACCGCCTTTTTCCATGTCAAGAGAAACTTGAAGTTCTGTAATAATAGCCTGTGTCTTCTGAATGTGAATTCCAAACTGTTCGATTTGATTCGGTTTTAGTTTATTTTCCGGCCCGAACAGATTTTTTGCAGCTGTCAGATGTTTTACAGCTCCTTCATAAAGAAGAACAACAAGACGACCTTGACTTGCAGTGCTTACATTGTTTTTCTGATAAGCAGAATATGCGTTTTGATAAGCCATATTAATTTTTTCCTCCCATAAAAACTTCGCGTTAGCGATTGCGCAGGAGGCGCACCTCCCATACAAAATTTTCCCAAATCTATATTATTTTACTACTCTTTGTTTGTCGGAAAATTAAAAAAAAACTTTAACAAATTTTTATTTATTTCTGCAAAATTTAAATAGAAAATAAGTGGAAAAAAAAACAAATCTTTACTATATTATATAAAGCAATAAAATATTTTAGGAAAAAGTTATGGCAGAAAATCAGGACAAAGAAAAAAGAACAAAAAAAGATTCTAATGATAATGAAAACGATCCTTTCAACTTTTTTAAGTTTGAAGGTCCAAAAAATAATTCTAACAAAGATGATGATGACAAAAATAAAAAGAAAAACTCTTTCAGCTTGTTTTTCACAATTCTTGCAATTGCATTGCTTGTTATGATTGTACTGAACTTTTTTGCTTCGCAAAAATCTGGTGGAAAAATTATCGATTATTCTGAATTCAAAAATAAGATTTCCTCTGGCGAAATTGTTGAAGTTGTAATTGGCGAAAACTATCTGATTGGTTATTCGAATTTTTCACTTCCAGAAGATGATAATGCAAAAGGAATTAAACTCAGCGGTGTAAAAGATTCAAGACTTCAGTACAAGACCACTGCAATCATCACACAAAAACTGCTGGATTTGCTCGATGAGAAAAATGTAAAATATAAAGTTGCTGAAAAATCAAATAATTATTTCCTGCAGCTTCTCATTAATCTGATTATTCCGTTTGGAATCATCTTTCTGCTTTATTTCTTCCTGTTCCGCAAAATGGGCGGAGGCGGCGGTGGTGTCGGCAGTATTTTTACAGTTGGAAACAGTCGTGCAAAAGTCGTTGGCGAAGGAAAAATCAAAACTCGTTTTGCTGATGTAGCAGGTGTGGACGAAGCAAAAGAAGAACTTGTTGAAGTAGTAGATTTTTTGAAATCACCAAAAAAATATACTGATATCGGTGGAAAAATTCCAAAAGGCGTTTTGCTTGTTGGTGATCCTGGAACTGGTAAAACTTTGCTTGCTCGCGCTGTTGCAGGAGAAGCTGGTGTTCCATTCTTCAGCATTTCTGGTTCTGACTTTGTTGAAATGTTTGTAGGTGTTGGTGCTTCTCGAGTACGTGATTTATTTAAACAGGCTCGAGAAAAAGCTCCTTGTATTGTTTTTATTGATGAAATTGATGCTCTTGCAAAAAGTCGTTCAAATGGTTTTAGCAGCAATGATGAACGTGAGCAGACTTTGAACCAGCTTCTTGTAGAAATGGATGGTTTTGATAATGATAAAGGGTTGATTATTCTTGCAGCAACAAACCGAGTAGATGTACTTGACCCTGCAATTTTGCGTCCAGGTCGTTTTGACCGTCAGGTTCCAGTTGAAAAACCTGATGTAAAAGGACGTGAGGATATTCTTAAAATCCATTCAAAAAATGTTAAGCTTGATTCTGATGTTGATTTTGAATCTATTGCGCACGGTACAACTGGTTTTGCTGGTGCTGATTTAGCAAACGTTGTAAATGAAGCTGCTCTTCTTGCTGTAAGAAATAAACGAAAAAAAGTTACAATGGAAGATTTTAATGAAGCAATTGATAAAGTAAGCATTGGATTAAAGAAAAAGTCTCGTAAAGATAATAAAAAGCAAATGAGATTAACTTCTGTTCATGAAACTGGTCATGCTCTTGTTGCTGCATACACACCAGAGCACGAACCTGTAAATAAAATCACAGTTGTTCCACGTTCTCATGGTATTGGCGGATTTACTCAATATCGCGAAGAGAACGAAGAAAAATTCTGTTTGACATACAAAGATATGATAAACGAAGTGGATTGTTGTCTTGGTGGTCGTGCTGCCGAAGAAATCATTCTTGGTGATATTTCTACTGGTGCTTCAAATGATATTGCACGTGCTACCGAAATGGTTAAACGCATGATTACCGATTTTGGAATGTCAGAAAAGTTTAAAAATATGACACTTGGAAAAGGTGTTCTTGGAAATCGTGGCGGAGAACCAAGCCTTGTTCGTGAGTACAGTGAAGAAACACAGAATTACATTGACAGTGAAATCGCAAGAGTTATGGCAGAACGTTACAATCATGTTCTGGAAATTTTGAAAGACCACAAAGATTTGCTTGAATATATTGCAAACCGCCTTATAGAAATTGAAACAATGGACGGAAAAGAATTCTATGAAATTGTAAATGGTGAAATGCACTGTAAGCAGCTTGAAGAATCATCAAAACAGGAAGAGAATTCTGAAAAAACTGAAGATTCTCAGAAAACTGATGAAAATCAAACAGAGAATGCGGAATCGCCGTCTACAGAAAATGCAGAACAAAATCTTTCGTAAGACGAAAATTTCTTCAAGTTTACAATTTATCTGAAGTGTTTTTGCGTATTCATAGACAATTTATAAAAATCACGATATAATGCACAGATATGAAAAAGATTTTTTTGAGTATTTGTGCATTATTTTTTTGTTCAATGATTTTCGCACAGGGAATTACCACAGCAAGTGCATATTTTAAAACGATATCAGAATATTATAGTACTATAAAAGATTACGAAGTTGATTTTGAAATCAAAATGGATAAAACTGAAACTGCAGGAAAACTTTCATTTAAAGCTCCAGACTTGCTTCGACTGGATTATACAAATCCTCAGGAACAGGTTATTTGTTTTAATGGGGACATGCTCACAATTTATTTACCAGAAGCGGCAGCCGTATTACAGCAGCAGATAAATCCTGAAAGTTCAAACAACGCTGTTTCCATGACAACTCCACAAGGTCTTGCTTTGATGACAAGATATTACACAGTAGCTTACGAAACTGGTCAGAATGCTGAGCCTCTGGAAGAAGGTTCTGATGAAATGGTTGTAAAATTTATTCTGTCGCGAAAAAGTGCATCAGAAGCATTCAGATATATAAAAGTGTGCGTTAATGAACAGACAAAACTGATTCGACGTGTAGAAGCTGTAACTCCAAAAGGTGAAGAATTTATTTTTAATTTTCATGATTATAAATTAAATCAGGGGATTACAGACCAGCGTTTTATTTATGATGCTCCGTCTTCTGCAAACAATTACAATAATTTCCTTTATTCGGAGTAGTAAAGAATGGAAAGCTATGGAAATCTTCTTCGAAAAACTCGTGAAGAAAAAAATCTTGATTTAGTAAAAATTAGTCGCGAAATTTCTATAGAAAAACGATATCTTGAAGGTTTGGAAAATGAGGATTCATCAGTCTTTCCAGGAGAAGCATATCTTGTTGGTTTTTTGAAAAACTATTCCAATTATCTTGAACTTGATACAGAATTAGTGTTGAAACTTTATCACAACAAGCAGATTCAAGAATCTCCATTACCGGAAGGACTTTATGAAAAAAAATCATCCAAACGTATTCTTCCTTTTTTAATTCCTGTTGCCATTTTTGTAGTTTTTGTTGTAACTATTTCTATCCTTCTTATATCTAAGAAAAAGGATAATAATGATTCTGAACTTGTTGTTTCTGTAAATTCAAAAGAAAATAAATATGAAATTGACAAAACAAAATTTGTAAAACGAGTTTACAAAGGTGACCAGCTTCTTGTTCCAACTCAAAGCGATGGTAAAATAATTCTGACAGTGCGCGACACTTTATCTTCGTTTGGAATCGACACACCTTCTGGCATTTTTTATGTAGATTTGGCAGAAGAGTCCGAACTTGACATTGATGGCGATAATGTTTCAGATATGATTATTTATGTATCTGACATTTCTTCTACTGATGAAAAACGCGGTGCTGAAATCAGTGTGCTTCTACGTCAGGGAACAAATCGAGATGTTATGGCTACAGAAATCAAAGATATTCCTAACGCAAGCGAAATCAAAACAAAACGCCCATATAAAGTAATTTTGGAAGATAATAGAGCTTATCCATTTACTTTAAATGCTAGTTTCAGAGGTCCATGTTTATTCCGTGACAAAGTAGATAATGCCAATTCTGTAGAAACTTATTTCAATCGTGGTGAAGTTTTTACAGCAACTGCACGAAATGGAATTCGGCTTTGGATTTCAAATAACAACACTGTAAAAATGACGATTATTGCAGATTCACGTTCTTTTGATTTGGATATTGGTGTTGCCGGTCAGATTATGGTTGAAGACATTAAATGGATAAAAGATACTGATGGAAAATATAAACTGGTGGTAATTGAACTTGACTAAATTTTTCATAGACCAGCACGGTTGTGCAAAAAATCAAACGGACGGCGAAATTTTAGCTGGATATTTAATCAAAAATGGTTTTGAATTATCAGATAATCCTTTGCAGGCTGATTTTATAATTGTGAATTCCTGTGGATTTATTGAATCTGCAAAAAAAGAATCGATAGATGCTGTTTATTCTATTAAGAATTCGTACCCAAATGCAAAAATTATTCTTGCAGGTTGTCTTGCAGAACGTTATGCACAAATGTTTTACGATTCCATGCCAGAAATTGATGGCATTTTTGGAAACGGTGATTTATCAAAAATTGTTGATTTTATGAAAAGTGTTCAAAATGGAGGTCGTTCCGTTCAGACTTTTGAGCAGAAAGGTGTTTGTGGTGGTGAACGCCCTGTTCTTTTTAATTTTCCAGCTTCCGCTTTTGTAAAAATCACAGAAGGCTGTTCAAATCACTGTTCTTTTTGTGCCATTCCTTTGATTCGTGGAGAATTGCGCAGTCGTCCCGTTTCAAAAATCATCGAGGAAATCAAATCTCTTGTGCAGGACGGCATTTATGAAATAAATTTGATTGGACAGGATTTGGCAGCTTATGGAACTGAAAAAACATTTTCTGATTCAGTAATTCAAAACAATCCTTTCAAATCTCCTCTTTCCGTTTTGTTTTCAGAAATTTCAAAGATTCCAGGAAAATTTATTATCCGTCCGCTTTATATTCATCCAGACCATTTTTCTGAGGATATTCTGGAACCTATGCAAAAAGATTCAAGGTTTGTCCCTTATTTTGATATTCCCTTTCAAAGTGGTGATGATAAAATTATTCTGGCCATGAACAGAACTGGAAGCAAAAAGCAATATCAAAATCTTGTTGAAAAAATCAGGCAAAAATTGCCAGATGCTGTTTTGCGCACAACTTTTTTGACGGGATTTCCAGGTGAAACACAGAAAGCAGCAGATAACACTTATGATTTTTTACGGACTATTCAGCCAGATTGGTCAGGATGTTTTACTTACAGTCGGGAAGAAGACACTCCGGCTTATGATATGAAACCGCGAGTTCCTGCCAAAATTGCAAAAAAACGTGCTGAAGCTTTGGAAGAATTGCAGACATCAATTACTTCAAAAAAATTGGAAAGTTATGTTGGAAAGGAATTTGATGTTTTAATAGAAGAAATCATTAATTCTGCTCAAACAGAACAATCTCTTACAGTTCAAAATGAATCTTCTGCCGAAAGTTTTGATAATGAAGAAACGGAAGGACTTGCTATCGGACGAGCGTGGTTTCAGGCACCAGAAGTGGATGGTTGTGTTGTTATCCGTTACGATTTGGATTGTGAAGAACAAAAAAAGGCTGTAAAACCTGGAAATGTTGTTCGAGTTAAAATTGTGGCAAACACCGGTGTGGATTTAGATTCTCGTTTTGAAAAAATTATCAAAGAATTCCCTCAAAATCAATTGCGAAAATTCACGTTATAAACTAAACTGATTGAATGTCAGAAACAAATGATTTTTCACAATATCTGGATTTGCTAAACGAAGAGCAAAGACAGGCTGTAGAACACGAAGGTTCTCCTTTGCTTATTCTCGCTGGTGCGGGGTCAGGAAAAACTCGCGTAATCACAACAAAAATTGCATATCTTATTTCTCAAAAAAATGTTGAACCCTGGTCGATTTTATCTGTAACTTTTACAAAAAAAGCTGCCAACGAGATGAAAGAGCGTGCAATCAAGCTGGAAAGCAGGGCGGAATCTTCGCAAATCAGAACTTTCCATTCATTTGGTTCATGGTTTTTACGAAAATATTATGAAGCAGCAGGACTTGAGCCGTCTTTCACCGTTTATGACGATGATGATATGGAAACAATCCTCAAAAAAGCAGTTCCATCGCTTTCAAAAAAAGAAGTAAAACTTGCTGTTCATCAAATTTCTCTGGCAAAAGACTATTGCCTTACCCCGGAAGATGATTTAGGATTTTTGGGAAGCGAATTCGATATCAATCAGATTTATTTTGAATATCAAAAAAGGCTCAGAGCTACTGGAAATGCTGATTTTGGTGATTTGATTATGCTGCCGACTATTTTGTTGGAAAATGATGCGCAAATTGCAAGTTACATTCATAATCGGTTTAAAGTAGTAATGGTTGATGAATACCAGGATTCGAATATTGCACAATACAGACTTTTGCAGAAGATTTCTGGAATTGAAAGTGGAAATGATAGTTATGTTTGTGTTGTCGGTGATGATGACCAGTCAATTTATCATTTCCGCGGTGCTGAAGTTCAGAATATCCTCACTTTTCCGCAAAAATTCCCAGGAACTCAGATTATCCGTCTGGAAAAAAATTATCGTTCAACTGCAAATATTTTAAAGGCAGCTGAAATTGTAGTGAAAAAAAATCAGGACAGGCTTGGAAAAAATCTTGTTTCACAGCGCGGCGAAGGTGGAAAACCAGTTATTGCGTTTTTGCCTGACCAGAATGCCGAAGCAATTTTTGCTGGTGATTTGATAAAAAAATCTCTTTCTGATAAAGAAGGTAAATATTCAGACTGGGCAATTTTGTACAGGACAAATGCGCAGTCTCTCGTTTTTGAAAAAGAATTTCTGCGCAGAAAAATTCCTTATGTTGTTGTCGGTTCGCTGAAGTTCTATGAACGCGAAGAAATCCGCGATGCACTTTCTTATATTTCTCTTTTTGCAAATCCCAAGGATGAAATTTCGTTCAGGCGTGTTATCAATAAACCAACTAGAGGTATTGGTGAAAAAACACAAGACAAAATAATGGAAAATGCTGTTGTCCTTGACGAGCAGAATAATCCTGTTTATAAAAATCTTCTGGCAACTGCAGAAGAAACGGCAAAAAGTTTTTCTAAAAAAGCTCAGGATGGAATCCGTGATTTTGTAAAGATTTTTGATAATTTGAAAGACTCTTTTGATGAATCAAAAAAACTTTCTCATTTTGTGGAAAAAATCATCAAAGATTCTGGACTTGAAGAATATCACAAAGCTGGCGATGAAATTGACGGCACAACAAGAGTTTTGAACCTCGAAGAACTTGTAAACAGTGCTGTTGCCTATCCATGTACAATGCAAGGTTTACTTGATTTTCTGGATGCAATCAATTTGGATAGAACTTTGGCTGCTGAAAATGACAGCAAAAATGACGATGCTGTAACGCTTATCACTTTGCATAATACAAAAGGTTTGGAATACAAAAAAGTTGTGATTACAGGTCTTGAAGAAGGTGTTTTTCCATGGCAATCAAAAACCGGTGCCGAACTTGAAGAAGAACGGCGGCTTTTTTATGTGGGAATTACGCGTGCAAAAGATGAACTTTATGTTACGTCTGCAGCAAAAAGATGTATGTACGGCGGTTGGAAAATCATGACTCCAAGTCCATTTATAAAAGAAGCGGCACCTGCATTTACCGCAATTGGCGTTAAACCTTTTGGTTTTGGAAACAATCATCATTCCGAAAACAAAAATCTTTATGGTGATGATTTTGAAAACGATGAAGTTTCTGAACTTGCAGCAAAATGGAAAACTGGAACGAGAATTTTCAATGATGATTACGGTTACGGATACATAACTTCGACGAAAAAAAGCGGAAGCGAGTTTTTGATTGAAGTCACATTTGAAACTGGTTCCAAAAAACGCTTTTTTCCAAAATATCAGGAAAAATCTCTTGTGATTATCAAAGATGAATAGAGGAAAAAAATGGAATAAACAGAATTACTGCCAGTCTCTTTGAATGTAAGTAGCTCTAGGTCTTGCTGTAATGTCTACACGACGGTTTTGCGCACGACCTTCTTCTGTGTCATTTGGTGCGACTGGCATTGTGCCACCATAACCTTTGTATGTAAACAGTTCGCTATCAATTCCTTCAGCCACAAGTGCATCTCTGACAGTTTTAGTTCGTTCAATCGAAAGATTCAGCTGACCGACAGGTTTTCCTACATCAGCAGTATGACCTTCAACTAAAATTGTGTAACCGTCATCCAAAAGCAATGTTTTCAAATTCTCAGCAATCAATGAAATGCGCACTCTTTCAGAAGGAAGCAGTTCTGGCGAATCTGGATAAAACTTCAAATCAACAGAAAAAAGAATTCCGTCAATAGAATCAGAAACTGTAATGCCTGGAACTTTGTTTTCGTAGAAATACTGTTTGACTGCGTTGTATTTTACATAATAAGAATTGTCTTTCTGCGGAATTGAAATATCGTAAATGAGATTTTTTTTATCGAGCAGAATGACAACTTTTCCTTCCTGCAAAAGTCTTACATTCTCTGGAATTGTGAGAATTTTTAATGCATCTTTTTGTGAAATAATCGGGTCAGTTCTGTTTCGCCCAAACACTTTTTTTGCCTTTATGTAAAGCGGGTCAATTCCCACAATATTTTCATATTCAGCAGTGTTGTCAGAATAATGATATTGAATTATTCCTTTATTTTTTGCGATTTCCGGAACAACCAGATTTTTTTCCAAAACGACATTCATCTGTTCATCCCAAACTGTTGGAAAAAAACAGGCTGCAGTTTCACTTGAAACGTATTCTCCGTGAACAGGCAGACTTCCCCGAGCATCAATGATAATTCCAGTAAATTTTCTGGAAGGAGTGTAATTTATTGGTTTTTGCGGAGTATATTCATTTTTATGGCGGATAAGAAGTTCATTTAGTTCCAGAATATTTGTGGAATTAGTTGTCTGGAGCTTTTTTAAATCCTGAGTGAACACATCTGGAGTTTTATATCCGCTTTGAATAAAATCGTAAACGTCAGGAAGTTTTAATTCATCATCAATCACAGAATCTGAAAGTTTTTTTTGAGAATTTTCATAAAGTGAAAGCAGGGCAGGTTGAGTCAGTTGATTTATTTTTGATTTAATCCGGGCGGAAGCAGTTTTTTTTCCAGAAGGCATATTGATTTGAGCTTTTTGTGCATCAAGTGTAAACTCTGTCTTGAATTCTCTTGTAATCCAATTTATGGAACTCACAGCTTCAATAACAGGAATTTTTTGTGCATAAAGAAAAATGGAGCAAAAAGTTATAATCAAAAAGACAGGAATTTTTTTATCTATATTATTAATAATCATAAAATAAATCCTTAAATTTCGGAGTCAATCTAATTAAACTATCGGCTTATTTTGCAGGAATGTAAAGTGTTTTTCCAATTCTCAAAATATCATTTTCCCGAATGTCGTTTAAATCGCAGATTGACTGAATGCTGACTTTGTATTTTCTTGATATAGACCAAAGAGAATCGCCTTTTTCAACTGTGTATTTAAAAGGAAAATCAATTGGAATGAGTTTTGCAATAGCATCTTCTGCCGACTTTTTCATTCCCAAAGGAAGCCTGATTTCAGATTTTTTTACAGGATAAGTCATGCCACGCACAAAAGATGGATTAAGTTTTTTTAAAGTGTCATAATCCATTCTCATTTCAGCAGCAAGTTGTTTTAAAGAATATGCTTTTTCTACTATTATATAATCAAAATTTCCGTTTTTTTCATTGATAAGCATTTCGTATTCTTCATTGTGATTTGGCAGATTTATCTGATAGTATTCGCTGTTTATTGCAAGGTCAGCAATGGCTATAAGTTTTGGAACGTAATCTGCTGTTTGCTGCGGTAAAAGTTTTTTATCCACAAGATACCAAAAATCTTTTTTTTCAGCTTTTCGCAGAATTTTATTCATTGCGCCAACTCCGCAGTTATAAGCGGCGATTGCAATGAGCCAGTCATTAAAATAATTGTAATTTTCAGTAAGTTTTTTGAGGGCAGCTTCCGTAGATTTCCATGGATCAAGCCGTTCGTCTACAAAATCATCCAAAACCAAAAAAGGATAAACGCTGTTAGCCATAAACTGCCACATTCCGATTGCACCTGATTTTGATTTCGCACTTGTTTTATAATTTGATTCCACAACTGGAAGATATTCTAAAATTTCTGGAAGATTTTTATCATGAACGGATTTTCGAACGTAAAGTCTGTATTCCATTGCAGACTCCAGAACATTGTACAGATGCTTAAGCCATTTTTCATTTAAATATTGACGGCGGAATTTTTCCACTTCAGGCCGTGCAAGCATTTCTTCAGTTATAAAAGAAAGTGGAATTTTCTGAATTATTTTTTGATTGTTATTTTCCTCGTTTTCACTTAACTCTTGATTTTCGCTTAGGTTTTCGTTTTCAGTTAGATTTTTATTTTCAAATTGATTTCGGCTGTTTTTTTCATCATTATTTAGTTTTGCTTCATCCATCAATTCCTGTTTCAAAGTTTCTTCATCAAGATTTGTTTCTGTTAATAAATCTTCAAGTTCAATCTGCTGAGGTTTTTCATCTGTAAATTCCTGTGATTTTGAATCTTCAGAAAAAACAAATTGTAAAAGAGAAATAAAAATCAAAAGGCAGATAGCTTTTTTTAAATACATTAGAGTTTGTTTCCTAAATAGATTCCGGCCCATTCCCAGTTTCCATGAATATCAGGATCTACAGGAAAATCAATTTTTCTAAAATAAAAATAGAAAATTGGAACGTAAGTATTCCATCCCCAAGTGCGCAAATATGCTTCATTCGGATTCGAAGCTTCGTCTAGAGTTTCGCTGTATCTTATTCGTTTTCCCCTTGCCCAAGAAGCCATCGGAGTGTCTTCCTGAGAGTTTGCATCATTTTCATCCTGTTTCCACGACATTGTGAAAAAGTTTACTTTTGCTTTATATTTATCAAGCGTTTTCCAATCATAATTTCTGATAGCACGTTTTACGGCAGCTTCCAAAGCCGGCAGGCTCTCGAAAGTCCAATCTTTTGAAGAATTATTAAAATCCACAAGATGACGCGCTGTTTTGTAGGCATCAGGTTCACCTGGAATCTGAATTGTTGTTGCATCAGGCTGCTGTAAAAAAAGCGAATATGTTTTCAAAGCCTGATCCCATTGACTGTCATTTTCATATTCCAAAGCAAGACGTAAATATAATTCAGTGATGTTGACGTTACTGGAAAATCTGTTTATCAATTCATTTAAATATTTAATTCTGTGCGCTGGCGTTTTACTAATCTGAATTAAATTCTGTAGACACATAAAGTGAACTGAATTTCCTTTTACAAGTAAATCCTGACATTGATTTAAAATCCTGTCAAAATAATATTCAGCAACAGGCTCGGCACCAATCGAAAGATATGCGTATGCAGTCATCAAAAGCCAGTATGAATTGTACATATCATCAGGATTGTTTTCTACCCAATCAGTTAAAAAAAGGATTACCTCCTGATAATCTTTTGTTGCAAGAAGATTGTTTGCCATCTGATTTATGATTGAATACCGTTGTTTTTCGTTTAAGGTTTGAGTTTCCAAAATTAGCTGCAGTTCCTGCTGGTTGTCATTAAGTTTTCTTTGATTTTCTTCTATTATAGTGTTCCGATTGCAGGAAAGAATCAATGAAAGTGAAATCGCAAATAAAACCTGTAGAAATATATTTTTCGAAGAATTCATAAAATTGAATTTATCATAGACATAAGTTATTGTAAAGATTAATTTTTCCTTGTATTATATAATATTAGAAATAATTTATAAAATTGGCGGTTTTCTGCATATATTCACGGATTGTGCAGAAATATAGACATAAAAATACCTTTGTTTCATTTGCTTATGGAAGAAAAAAGAAAGTCACTGTTATTAAATTTTTTAATCCCAAGTGCAATTACTCTCTTTGTTGTATGTTCAGTTTTTGCAATGCTTGTAACACCACCAAAATTCATAGAAATTCTTTTTGTCGTTTTTCTGATTTCGCAGGTGGTTTTGGGCATATTGATTATTATTTTTTCACTTAAAATAACAAAAAGAGCGACACATTTTTTTGTAGGACTTTTGATTTTGTTTTGGGGATTACTGCAGATTTTTTCCAAATACAATCCACTTTTTTCACTAAAAGAATTGTGGCCTGTTTACACTTGCACCGCTGGAATTACACTTTTCATTTCTGGTTTTTATAAATACAAAAAAATAAAATTCGGATACTTTTTTCCGGCTGCAACACTTTTTTTTATGGGAATTTGGTTTTCACTTTTTACTTTCAAAATAATTAAAAAAACTTTTATGGAAGTTGTGAGTTTTTTTGGACCGATTTTTGGAGCTATTCTTGTAGTTTTACTTGTTATATTCTTTTTGCTTCAACGAAAACATAAAGAACTAATAGTAATGGATGAAGAAACTGGAACTTTTTCTGATGAAGAAGATGCTTTTATGGATATAGAAAATAATGGTGATAAATAACCGCATTTAATATTTGGGTGCTAGATTTGACCAAAAATGTTTTGAAAAAATTGTTTTTTCTCATTTTGATGATTGTCCTTTTGGGCAGTGAGGTTTTTTGCGCCTCCAAAAAAACAAAGAAAAAATCAAAAAAAACAGAACAGAATGCGGAAGTTCAACAGGAACAGGAAAATAAAGAAAATATCGAGTTAATTAATGAAGAAATTATTGATGGGCAGGCTGTAAAACTTCCTGCACAAAAGAGAACTTTTTTTTATAAAATTGATGAACAAATTGTTAAGGAAGTCGAAAACGGCTCTCCAGAATCATTGAAAAATGCAATGCAGTTGATAAAAAAATCTTCGGAAGAATATGAAGAAAATGAAAAAGTTTTGATTTCCATTGCAGTTCAAATCATGAAAATTGTGTGGCCTTCTCAAAAAATTACTTGGGAACAGCCTGTAACTGATATTGAAAATCCTTATATCGGTGCAATAAATTCAGCAAAACAGGGAGTTTTTGATTCTAGTACTGGCGATGTGGATTTTCTCTCCACAATTTTGCCTGCTTTAGTGCTTTTGAGTCCAGTTATTGCACAATCAAAAGAAATCAATAATACAAATCAAGAAATTTTGGAAAACTGTCGGAATGCAATTCAAAAAGCAATGGAAGTAAATCAGAATTCTGTTTTGGCGCATTATCTTATGGGAGTACTTTTACAAAAACAGGAAAAATATAATGAAGCACTTGCATTTTTGAAATTTGCTTATGATTCGTCTCCCAAAACAGAAGAAATTCTTTTGTGTTACAGCAATCTTTTGTATAAAACTGGAAATTTAGAATCAGCACAAAAAATAGCTGATGAACTTGACCCTCAGAATTTAAATATTCAGGTGTTAAAACAAAAAGCCTATATTGCCTTTGAATTAAAAGATTATGACAGTGCGGAACTTCTGGTTGCCCGAGTTTTGCAGCAGAATCCTAATGACCTTGATTTTCTTTTATTTCGTGCAAAAATTCTTGTAGAAAAAAATGATTATATCAGAGCTGTTTCGCTTTTGGATGTTTATGCCCGTCAAAATGATACATCTTTGGATTATTTGATTTTGCGAGCGAGAATTCAACTTGACTGGAGTAAAAATACAACAGCGGCAACTGAAACAATTGAAAAGGCACTTCAACTCTATCCAGAAGAAACTCAAGTTTTGATGATTGCAGCAAAAATTTCTTCTATTACAGATTCTCCAGTTGCAGGAAAATATGCTGATCAGCTTACTGAAAAAGTTCTGCAAAAAGAACCAGATAATATAGAAGCAATGGTTTATTCGTTAAATGCTCTGATTCAACGCGAAAACTGGAATGATTCGTATAAAATTTGCTGTAAAATAATAGAAACAGAAAAATATCCTGTAGAAATAGTTGGAAAATTTGTCCAGATTTGCTTGAGACTTGGAAAAAATAATGAAGCTTTTGATTTTGCTAAATCTCAACTTGTAAAATATCCAGATGATGAAACAGTTCTGCAGGCGTATGTTTTTGCTTATTCAAAGGTTGGTAACCGTGATGCTGTTATAAAATATATTGATTCCCTTTTGGCACAGGCAAATCAAAAAATGAAAAGTTACCTTTTTTATGTAAGAAGTTTTCTGCAGGTTTCGGAGGAAAAATCACTGGCAGATTTGCGTTCAAGTTTGAGTATGAATCCGCGCAACAGTGATTCCCTTTTCAGATTGTATGAAATTTATTTTGAAAAACAGGATTACAGAAAAGCGCAGTATTATTTGCGACAGGTAGTTGCAATTAATCCTAACAACAATTCACTAAAAAAATTGAACGAAGCTTTGACCAAAATGGTTCCGTAAAAAGTTTATTTCCCGCTCAGCCACTCAGAATAAATTGATTTTATCTTTTTATATCTTACAAAAAAAATATATAAAACATAAATATTTCATTGAAAACTATTATCAATAATGATATAATGATAGAACTGATTTTATAATCAAATTTTAAAACTCTAGGATGGAAAAGTATATGACATTTATCCCATTTTTGCAGGCTGCCGGTTCTGCACCTTCTGCTTCAGGCTCCCTGCTTGGAACTTTGTTTCCATTTTTATTAATCATCGTTATTTTCTATTTCTTTTTAATTCGTCCACAGAATAAAAAGCAAAAAGAAACAGAAAAAATGCTTAATGCACTTAAAAAAGGTGATAAAGTTATTACAATTGGTGGAATTCACGGTGTGGTTTCATCAGTAAAAGAAAAAACTGTAATCGTAAAAGTTGATGATGATTGCAAAATTGAATTCAACCGCACAGCTATTTCAAGTGTTGAATTAACAGAAGCAGAAAAAGCAAAACTTGCTGAAGAAGCTGCTAAAAAATCAACTAAAAAAAATAAGAAACTAGAAGTAAAAGAAGAGGCTAAAGAAGAAGTTAAAGAAGAAAAAAACGAAACTTCTGAAGCTGAATCTGTAACTTCAGAAAATAAATAAAAAAATTCGGAGTAACAAAAAATGAACAAACGAACTCGTTTAGTAGTTCTTCTTGTTGTATTGGCACTTTGTTTTGTTTTTTTGTGGCCTTCAATCAGTTGGTATGCAAGAACACCAAAGGAAATGCAACAGCTGGCTCTAGGTTCCACAGAAAATATCAAAACTTATGCAGAACTTATGGCAGCGGAAGATGTACGTGAAATCAAATCTTTGCTTGCTGAGGATTCGGGTGCACTTCTTCCAGAAGACAAAGCATGGATAAAAAAGGATGTTAAAGCACGTTACAAAGTTCTGGACAAAAAAGTTCCTTCTGCTTTGACTTTGACAGATGTAGTTTCTGCTTATGACAGCGAACTTGAATTTATGAATGTTTTTCAGACTCGCTATCGTGATCAGATTTTAAAGGCAAAAAAATATTACGAAAATTCTGTAAAACTTGGTCTTGATTTGTCTGGCGGTATGAATATTATCGTTAAGGCAGATTTGGATGCAGCTGTAACTTCAATGGGAGATCAGGTTACTTCTGAAAACACAGCAGAATTCAAAAAAGAAGCAATGGCTAATGCTATTGAAAATCTTTCAAGCAGAATTGATAAATTTGGTCTTACTTCTCCTGTGATTCGACAGCAGGGCGATGACAGAATTTATATTGAAATTCCTGGTGCTGCACAGGCAGATGCAATCAATACTTTGATTATGGGTAAAGGTATTTTGAATTTCCGTCTTGTTGATGACAGTGCAACTGCTGCTTTCAAGAGTTATTATGCACAGCATCCTGCTACAACTTTCAATGCTGCTGGTGAATTGATGGATTCTTCCATTATACCAGAAGATTGTGAAGTTTTTGGCGTTTATACAAAAGATGAATATGGTCTTGATGAACGCGTTGACTGGCTTGTTGTAAAGAAAGAAATTGCACTTGATGGTCAGCACGTAAAATCTGCTGAAGTTCGGGCAGATGAATTTACAAATCAACCTGAAGTTTGTTTTAATCTTGACAATGAAGGTGCTCAGATTTTTGCTGATTTCACAAGTGCTCATGTTGGCGAAAACCTTGCAATTGTAAGCGATAATAAAGTTAAATCAAATGCAAGAATTCAAAGTGCAATTACAGGTGGTTCAGTTTCACTTTCTGGTGGCTTTAGCTATGATGAAGCAAATAATATCAAGAAAGTGCTTCAAACAGCATGGTTAAACGTTCCTCTCGAAGTGGAAAGTCAGCAGGTTATTGGTGCATCTTTGGGTGAACAGGCAATCAAACAGGGTGTGATGGCAATTATTTTGGGCTTGAGTTTGATTTTGATTTTCATGTTAATTTTCTATAAAGCATCGGGAATCAATGCAGTTGTTGCACAGATTTTGAACCTTTACATCATGTTCTCAGTTCTTTCTGCATTCAATCTTACACTTACACTTTCTTCTATTGCAGGTATGATTTTGACAATTGGTATGGCAGTAGACGCAAATGTTTTGATTTTTGAACGAATTAAAGAAGAATTGCGACAAGGAAAGAGTCGTCCAGCTGCTATTTCAATGGGTTTTGATAATGCTTTCTGGGCTATTATGGACTCTAACATCACAACATTTATTGCTGCAATTTTCTTAAGTCAGCTTGGAACTGGTTCTATTCAGGGATTTGCTGTTTCTCTTGCAATAGGTGTTTGTTCTTCTGTATTTACTGCTTTGTTTGTTTCAAGATTAATGTTCGATTTTGATACAGATGTATTACACGCAAAAAAAGTTAGTATTGGTTGGGGGATTAAATAATGAAAAGAACTATGAGTTTTAATAAAGGTTTTATCCCATGTACAATCATCAGTGCTGTAATTATTCTTTTTGGAATTATAGGATTTTTTACAAAAGGAATTAATTTTGGTCTGGATTTTAAACCTGGTTTAATAGAAGAAGTTCGTGTTGCTGAACCAGTTGCAGAAATCACTTATGACGGTGCTGCAAAAATTGCTTTGGATTTATCAGCAGGACAGATGGATTTGGTTATCACAGGAACAAGTGCAAATAATGAAACCCGTTCATTTAATTTTGCAGTTTATAATACTGTAGCTTCGCTGGCTGATGAAGTGAGCAAAGTTGATGGTGTGAAAATGACTGTAAAAAATGGTTCTTATGATACTACAAAATTGTTTTTGAACTCTGCAGTTTCTACAGTTCTTTCAAATGAACCGCTTTATGTTTATCCTGCTGGAACTTCTGAAATCACAACCGATGATATTCGTGAAGCTTTAGGTGAAGACAATATTGCAATCAAACAGCTTGGTTCTGGTGCTGATGCTTCTTACCAGATTCGCATGGGTATTAATGAAGGTGATGCACAGAATGAACTCCAATCTTCTGTGAATGAAAAACTTTACAGCAAGTTTGGAAAAGAAAATGTTGCAATCGTTAAAACTGATTTTATTGGTTCAGGTATGTCAAAATCAACAACACGAAAATCTATCGTGATGTTTATTTGTGTTATCGTTTTGATTTGGGCTTATGCTGCAATTCGTTTCCATTGGGATTTTGCTTTGGGTTCTGTAATTGCTTTGCTTCATGATGTTTTGATTATGCTTACATTTATTACATGGTCAGGAATGGAATTTTCAGTTACAGTATTGGCTGCAGTTCTTACAATCGTAGGTTACTCAATCAATGCTACTGTAGTTATTCTGGATAGAATCCGCTACAACTTGAAGATTATGACTGAAGCTAAAAATTTCAAAACAATTTTGAACAAGTCTTTGTCTGATACATTTACTCGTTCAGTTTTGACAACTGTAACTACTTTGTTTGCAGTTCTTTCACTTTTCATATTCACAACTGGTTCAATCAAAGATTTCTCTTTGGCTTTGATTGTTGGTTTGATTAGCGGTATGTATTCTTCAATATTTATTTCAAGTGCTTTCATTAGTCTTTCAAGAAGAAACTGGAAACCTGAATATGGTGTACATCATTCATTGAAAAATGCTGAATAAATACAACATTTGAAAATTATTGGCTGCTGAATCTTTAAGGTTTGGCAGCCTTTTTTTTACTCAGAACAATATTAGTTTAAACTGAGGTCTGTCCCTGGCTTGTGTTATTAATTGTCACACCAAAAAAACTATAGTTAACACAAGCCACGAGTTTTGGCAGCTTATTAAGTACATTAAAAAAAAGTTTTATATCAGCCAAAACTCAGGTAAAATTTTGTTTAAAACAAGGTCTGTTCCTCTTTTTGACCTTTTTGGATGGTTATGTTAATATTGCATTATGGAAATATTGTTTGCTAATGTGATGGGATTTTGTTTTGGTGTGCGAAGAGCAGTGGAGCTTGCACAAAAATCCCTGAATGAAAATAACGGAAAAAAAGTTTATTCTCTGGGACCTTTAATTCATAATGAAAAGGTTTTATCTGCGCTTAAAGAAAAAGGACTAAATATAATAGAAGAAAATGAAATACAGAAAATAGAAAGCGAAAGTGTTGTGATTATTAGGGCGCATGGAGTAGCTCCTGATATTATAAGAAATTTGGAAGAAAAAAATTGTGTAATTGTAGATGCAACTTGTCCAAGAGTAAAAGCCAGTCAAAAAATGGTGGAACGTTATTCTGCTGAAGATGATTTTGTTATTTTGACTGGTGATAAAAATCATGGTGAAGTGATTGGAATCGCAGGTTATGCAGGTAAAAATTTTGCATTAATTCAAGATTTGAAAGAAGCTATGGAGATTGATTTTGATGGTTTATCTCAAAAAAACATTATTCTGTTAAGTCAGACAACTTTTAGTCCTGTTGAATTTGAAAAAATAGAAAATGTTTTTAAAAATAAGTTTACAAATCTTGCAGTTATGAATACTATTTGCCCGGCAACAAATGAAAGACAGAATGCTCTTTTGGAATTATGTAAAAAGGTTGATGGAGTTCTCGTGATTGGTGGGAAGAATTCTGCTAATACAAAACGCCTTTTTCAAACAGCTTTAAAAAATTGCAGGGCTGCTGCACATATTCAAAGTAAAAATGATATTCCTGCTGATTTTTTTAAGATGGAAAAGGTTGGAATTACTGCTGGTGCAAGCACACCTGATGAGATTATTATGGATGTTAAAAACAAACTTTGTAATTATGATGAATAAGATAAAAAATTGATGAGAAAAGTTTCAAAAAAACTTGAGACTGATTTTGCCTGTTCGCCAGTTGACTGTGGTTGCGAAGCAACATTCTGCAGGGTTTTAATTTGCACAGCGTACCAGAGCTGTAGCTGGCGTGCGTTAGCACGAGTCCGACAGGACTGGAGCGATAGCGGAACAGCGAAAGGTCTGTTGGAAAACTGCACTTTGCTGAAAAAATTAAAAAAATGTCGTATTGAAAAAAAAACTTTCTTTGTATATAATAAAGTGTTATGAGTAGATGTTTTGCAATGTTAAAACCAGGTGTAGTTAATAGACGTCTGGTGGGCGAGGTTATTTCTCGTTTGGAAAAGAAAGGTTTAAAAATTGTAGGTCTTAAGTTGGTTCATCCTTCTAAAGAATTGGCTAGTGCACATTATGCTGAACATGAAAGCAAACCGTTTTTTGGAGAATTGGTTGATTATTTGAGTTCTGGACCTGTTGTAGCAATGGTTTTACAGGCTGATGACTGTGTTGTTTTGACTAGAAAACTTGTTGGTAAAACTAAACCATCTGAAGCAGAACCTGGTACTATTCGTGGAGATTATTGTACACACACAAACAGGAATATTATCCATGCTTCTGATAGTGATGAAAGTGCTGAAAGAGAAATCAAGCTTTGGTTTAAGGACGAAGAAATTTTTGACTGGCAGGATTGTGAAGCTGGTTGTTATTAATTTTTATATCTTTTTTTAATTATTTGTATCTTAAAAGTCAACTTGCGGTTTGTTAAGTTGACTTTTTTTACATTTTTTTGTACGCAGTGGGGTAATTTGTAATATGGAAAGTAAATCTGTTGGAGTGATTGGCGGTGGTGCATGGGGAACTGGTTTAGCTCAGGCATTGGCTCGTGGAAATCACAAGGTTCAGATATGGGCTTTGGAAGATGAAGTCGTTTCTTCTATTAATAATGAGCATGAAAACAAGAAGTTTTTGCCAGGTTATAAATTATCTGATTCAATTAAATGTTCAAATGATATTTGTGAAGTTGCAAAAGATAAGGAGTTTTTGATTATTGCTTCTCCTTCAATTTTTTTGGCAAAAACTCTTGAAAAAATTGTGAATGTTCCTAACATTGCTGATGGTTCTACTGTGATTACGGCTGTTACAAAAGGTTTTGTTCCTTCTGTAAGCGGTCCTAAACTTATTTTGGAAACAATGGAAGAAGTTCTTCCTGAAATATATAAAGATTGCACAGTTTATGTGGCAGGTCCATCTCATGCCGAAGAAGTTGCTATGGGTAAACTTACTGGACTTGTGGCAGCATCTTTGAATCCAAAGAATTCTATTCGCGTACGTGAACTTTTGAAAGTTCCAGGTCTTATGGTTTATTCTAGTTTTGACGTGATTGGTGTTCAGATTTGTGCTGCTGCTAAAAATGTTATTGCTTGTGTTTATGGTGCTTTGGATGCACTTGCTGAAACTTCCGATAAATTCGGTGATAATACGGAAAGTCTTGTTATGGCTGCAGGTCTGAATGAAATTCAAACTTTGGGTTTTGCAATGGGTGCAACTCACGCTGAAACTTTTACTTCGATTTCTGGTGTGGGCGATTTGGATGTAACTTGTAAATCTAAATATGGTCGGAACAGGCGTTTTGGACAAGATTTGATAAAAACTGATATGCTTTCTAAATTTAAAGATATTGATGATTTGATTGCCAATGTTGGAAAAATTGGATATCTTCCTGAAGGTGCAATTGCATGTAAATATGTTCATGAAATATCTGTGAAAAAGGATTTGAAACTTCCGCTTTGTAATGCTCTTTACAAAATTTTGAATAAAGAAAGTACTGTTGAACAAATGTTGACAGGATTGCAAAATCTGTAGTTTAAAATTATGAAAATCTGCAATCGATTTGTGTTTTACGATTGTCAGAAATTTATGGATAACAGATTTATTTTGGAGATTTGATAAATGCTTGAAAAAATTACTGGAACTTTTAGTGGAATTATAAGAAAAATCAGTGGAAAATCGACTATCACTGAAAAAAATATCGAAGAAGCTGTTGATGAAATTAAAATGGCTCTTTTGGAAGCCGATGTAAATCTTCGTGTTGTCCGCAGATTTGTAAATTCAACGATTGAGGAAGCCAAAGGTGAAAAGGTTTTAAAATCTGTAAATCCTGGTCAGCAGTTTACAAAAATACTGTATGATAAGATGGTTTCTATGCTTGGGGATTCTAAGCAGGATTTACATCTGAAAGGACCAGATACTCAGTCTGTAATTTTAATGCTTGGTTTACAGGGGGCTGGTAAAACTACAGCAGCTCACAAACTTGCTGCCCGTCTTGTAAAAGATGGAAGAAAGCCACTTCTTGCTGCATGTGATCTTGTTCGTCCTGCTGCTGTTGAACAGCTTTCTGTTTTGGGTCAAAAAATTGGAGTTCCAGTTTATAAAGAAAATTCCAAAGATGCAGTAAAAAATGCGAAAGAAGCGATTGATTTTGCAAAAAAGAATGGTTATGACACAATTATTATAGATACAGCAGGTCGTCTTCAGATTGATGAAGAGATGATGGCTGAACTTGTAAAAATCAAAAAGGTTACTGAACCTGTGGAAGTTTTACTTGTTGCAGATTCTATGACAGGTCAGAATGCTGTAGATATTGCTAAATCTTTTGATGAGCAGCTTGGTTTGACTGGTGTTATTCTGACAAAATTTGATTCTGATGCACGAGGTGGTGCTGCACTTTCTTTGAAAACAATTACCGGTAAACCAATTTTATTTATTGGTACTGGTGAAAAAACTGAAGATTTTGAAGTTTTCCATCCTGATCGAATTGCCAGTAGAATTCTTGGTATGGGTGATGTTGTTTCTCTTGTTGAAAAGGCACAGGAAACAGTTGATGCTGAACAGGCTTTGAAATTACAAAAGAAAATGGCTCGTAATGAGTTTACTCTGCAAGATATGCTTGAACAATTCCAGTCTGTGAAGAAAATGGGAAATATGCAGTCGATTATCGATATGATTCCGGGAATGAGCGGTGTTGATGCTTCTGCTATGGATATGGGCGGAATGAAAAAAAATGAAGCAATCATTCAGAGTATGACTTATAAAGAGAGAATGAATCATTTGATTATTGGTCCAAGCCGCAGAAAGAGAATCGCAAAAGGTTCTGGAACTAGTGTTGCTGATGTAAATAAACTTTTGAAGCAGTTTGAAAAAACAAAACTGATGATGAAAAAAGTAAGCCGAAACCGTGGAATGCAGGGTAAGATGATGAATCAGCTTGGTTTGAATTCTGGTTTTTCAAATGGAATGGGGGGCATGGGAAATGCACTCGGCGGTCTTGATCCAAGTTCTTTGAAAGGAATGGACATGAAAAAATTGCAGGAACTTGCAAAAAGACTTAAATAAAATTGAGTATAAATGAAAAAAAGAGTTGTCTGATTTGTTTTATCATGTTGAAATAAATTCGGAATGGTTATAGAATTTGAACTTTTCAGACTGCTCTTTTTTATTCTGTGAAAAATCGTAAAAATCAGTTTACAATTATGACAGAGGCACTACGTCCATCGTTTGAGTAGATTTTTTGTGGATTTGTATTATCCAAAACTGGTGTGAGTCCTATGTAATAATTGTAATAATATTTTCCTTTTGGAAGCGGAAGTTCCAATTCATAAAGTCCTGGCGATGTTTCTTTCAATTCATAAATCCATGGATCCCAGTTTGTAAAAGTTCCTGCCAGATTTATGCGCTGTCCTTCTTCTCCTTTATAAATAAAATGAACGCCTTCTTTCTTTTGAGTTTTTGTGTAAAGTTTGACGCTGTTTGGATCTTCTACTTTGGAAAAATAAAGGTTCATGGTATTGTCATATTCTGTAAGTGGATTTAATGGATCTGTTGTCCATAATCCGTCGATTACAAGCCGATATTTTAGTGAAGTTTTATTGTGTTGTCTTGTGTAACAGTAAAAAAGATGTTTTCGTGTGACTTCTCCATTTTCGTCTGTGTGAGTGAGAAGTTTAAACGGATGCACGATATTATAGTTTTCAAAATCAAATGCAATTCCCACGTAACGATGATTTGGATCACTGGTAAATATGATGTAATCTTCGGTGATTACAGGTTTTTGCGGTTTATCTATTTCATGCAAAAGTGTGTCCAGTTCAAAATTTTGATAATTTGTCTGTTCGGCTGCATAAAGTCCTGCAAAACCGATTGAAAAAAGAGTAATTGCAATCAAAAAAAATATTAATTTTTTCATATTGATTATATCGGAGAAAAAAAAGTGTGAGTTTAGATGAATTTGCACATAAAATAGGGACAGACCTTGTGGTGTGAAAAAGGGGGACAGACCTTGGTTTCGCCAGTTGTATACTTTAGGTGCAGGGTTTGAAACTGCACAGCGCACCGAGCGTGGAGCCACCGCCTTGGCGGGTCTGAAAGACCGAAGCGATAGCGGAGTGGCGGAAGGCGACTGACTAACTGAATTTTGCTCTAATAACCTCTATAAATTGTAAATATTGGAGAAAAATGTTTAAGTTTGTGGTAAAATATACCGTTGTTTAAGTGAATAGTTATCTTGTATTTTACAGGTGCGTGGGGTAAAATTATAATATGCCAGGTTTAAGTCAGCTTAAAAAATTTAG
>CAMEET010000002.1 GCA_945915085.1 uncultured Treponema sp.
TCCATAAATTTGAATTATATCAAAAAAATGATTATGTTTAAAGTGTGATTTTTTTGCGAAAATTTTTTGAGTATTTTTGATTGAAGTGTGCGCTTCCGTGTGCAGCACTTCATAAACTAGGATTCGATGTATCATTGCGATTCACAACTTTGCGATACACATAAATGTATCGCACTGACGCGAAGTATTATCAGGAGGAAAAATGAATCTATTAGCTATTTATGAATTGCCATTTTGGTCGGCCTTTTTGATTTTTATTTTGTTTTCTTTTATCGGCTGGATTTCTGAAGTAATTTATGTGGGCGTAACTTCTGCGCATAAATTTGTGAACAGGGGATTTTTGTACGGTCCTTTGTGTCCTGTTTACGGCTTTGGCGGAGTGATGATTTTGATGCTGCCTCCTTCGCTCTACAAAACATGGATTCCTCTGTTTTTTGCTTCGATGATTTTGTGTACAATCGTGGAATATTTTGTAAGCTGGCTCATGGAAAAACTTTTTCACACGAGGTGGTGGGATTATTCGCATTACAAAATTCAGTTAAACGGAAGAATCTGCCTTTTGAATTCGATACTTTTTGGATTTTTGGGAGTTGCCGTCATTCATTTTGTTTATCCTTTGATGATTGATTTACTAAATTCTCTTGGGCAGACTTTGATTAATATCAGCGGAATGATAATACTTGCTGTTTTGTCTGTGGACATATTTTTTACTGTCCGTAAACTTGTAGATTTTGCAAATGTGATGAAAAAGCTCAAGGAATTTGGCGAAACTTTGAATTCTCATTATGGTCAGGAAGAATGGTTCAAAAAAGGTTCCTTTATGGAGATGATAAATTCTGTAATTGAAAGAGCGGAAAACCGTACAGAAGAATTCAGTCAGAAAATTCTTGAAAAAATTGACAAAGTGCAGAATCTGCATCTTCCGAGTGTTGAACCATTTCTTAAAAAATTCCCTTCGATTAAAAGTACAAAATATAAAGAAGAATTGAATATGATTAAGGAAAAAATTCATCAGAAAATTGAGGCTGCAAAAAATGCAAAAACTAGAAAAAAATAATTCAGTTCAATTGGAGTGAGATTTTATGAGTTTAAACCCGGCAAGGTGTATGGAGTGCCACCGAAGGTGTTCTGGAGTGAAGCGCAGCGAAACGGAAGAATGGAGCGATAGCGGAAGCACGGAACACACCGGTTTTGCGAAGCAAAATGCCTGAAAAAAAAATTAAGAAAATCTCCTATTGTCTTGTAATTTTTGATGTAATATAATGTAACTTGATAGAAGAAAACCGAATATTTTTAGGAGTTTTTATGGATTTGAGTAAATTACAGAACGGTAGTGATATTCGCGGTGTGGCTGTGGAAGGCGTTGAAGGCGAAAATGTTAATTTAACTGAGCAGATTGCACGGCAGATTGGGTGTGCGTATGTGAGTTGGCTTGAAAAAAAGAGTGGAAATTTGGCTTGCAGTTTAAAGATTGGTGTGGGACGTGATTCCAGAGTATCCGGACCTGCTCTGGCTGATGCTTTGATTGAAGGTATGGTTAGTGCCGGTGCTACTGTTATTGATTGCGGTATGGCGACTACTCCTGCGATGTTTATGTCGATTGTGTTTGAGGAAACTTATTATGATGGCGCTGCGATGATTACAGCCAGTCATTTGCCTTTTAATCGTAATGGAATCAAGTTTTTTGATCCTGAAGGCGGTCTTGAACATGATGATATTACTGAAATTTTGAATTTGGCATCGCTTTTGAATCCTGCGAAGGTTCCCGGAAATGTTCAGACTTTTGATTTGCTTTCTGTGTATGCTGATTATCTGAAAAATAAAATTTCTCAGGCTTTGGGCGGCGGTGATAAACCTTTGGACGGGCTTCATATTGTTGTGGACAGTGGAAATGGTGCGAGCGGATTTTTTGTGGATAAAATTTTGCAGCCGCTTGGTGCTGATACAAGTGGAAGTCAGTTTTTGGAACCTGATGGTATGTTCCCAAATCATATTCCTAATCCTGAAAATAAGCAGGCTATGGAAGCTATCCGTGAAGCTGTTTTGAAAAATAAGGCTGATTTGGGGCTTATTTTTGATACTGATGTGGATCGTATGTCTGCTGTTTTGTCTGACGGTAGTGAAGTGAATCGTGACAGCATTATTGCGATGATTTCGGCTATTTTGGCTCCTTATTATCCTGGTTCTACGATTATTACTGATTCTGTAACTTCTGATCGTTTGACTTACTTTTTGCAGGATGTTTTGGGATTGAAGCATTTGTGCTATATGCGCGGTTACAAAAATGTTATCAACAAGCAGAAGGAATTAAATGCTAAGGGAATTATTGCGCCGCTTGCTATGGAAACTTCTGGTCATGGAGCTTTGAAAGATAATTATTATTTGGATGATGGTGCTTTCTTGGCTGTGAAACTTGTGATTGCTTTGGCTCAGGCTGCAAAGGAAGGTAAAAAACTTGACAGTTTGATTGAAAAGTTGCCTCCTCTTGTGGAAGAAGCTGAATTCCGTTTTAAAATTCAAGGTGATGATTTTAAGGATTATGGAAAATCTGTGCTGGAAGAATTCAAAAAACGTGCGGCTGAATGTGGTTATGATATGCCTGAATCTTTTGAAGGTGTGCGTCTTTCGTTCAAAGGGGAAGATGTGCAGGGTTGGATTTTACTCCGCTTGAGTCTGCATGATCCTGTAATGCCTATGAATATTGAAGGTGGCCGCAAAGGCGATTTGGATAAATTGAAGGCAATTGCAAAAAAACTAACTGATGGCTTTGACAGGTTGGACAGAAAAGTGCTTGATTAGTTTTTTTTGAATCAATTTGAGTTATAAAAGTGATTGTTATTTTTTTAGAGAAACGTGCTTTCTAAACTGCTTTGTGCAGGGTAGGAGGCACGTTTTTTTTGTGGATTGGTGTGAAAAAAGGGGACAGACCTTGGTTTTTGACCTTGGGAAAACAGGGACAGACCTTGGTTTTTCAATGCAGTGAGTTATAGTATATTTTCCTTCGCTTCCCCATGCACCCCTATTGTGAGGAACAATCACCACACAACCAATGCGGCAAAGTGCGTGTGAAATATCGTCATTTCTGGCTGTTCCAGGAAAACCGTGAAGCATAATCACGCAGGGATGAGGTTTTTCAATATTACTCGACGGCCACATAATTTCACCGTAGATATGAGAACCGTTGCTTACAAAATCAAGAGTTGTATAATCTGGCAAAGCTGTCGGATCCAGATTTTCATCATCTGCAAATAAATTTTCAAGTTTTAATCTACTCATCAATCACCTCGCTTATAATTCCGCCACCAATAATCACATTATCTTTATAAAGTACAACCGATTGTCCCGGAGTAATGGCATTCTGTTTTTCAAAAAAAGAAATCTTCCATTTGGGAGTTTCATTTGCAGCACCTTTTACTTTTTCAACCTGACACAAAGCACCCTTACTGCGCAATCGAATCTTTCCCCATGCTTCCACCACAGAATCCGGAACCACATTTCCAACCCACACAAAATCTTCAGCATACAAAACCGAAGCCAGAATATCAGCCTTTTCTGCCAGAACAATCTCATTTTTTTGCGCATCAATTTTTTTTACATACAAAGGTCTTGTAGATGAAATTCCCAATCCACGCCGCTGACCAATCGTGTAATATTGCAAACCTTTGTGTTGCCCAAGGACGACACCATCAGAATTAACAAAATTTCCGGGAACAGTTTCCTTGTCAGAAAAAAGAGCATCAAAATAACAGTCATCCACAAAATCCTGACTTTCCTTTTTATCAGCTGCATCAAGCCCTGCTTCCTTCGCAAGCTTAAACACTTCCGATTTTTTCATAAAAGCAAGCGGAAAACGAACCTTCTCCAAAAGATTAGAATCAAGCCGATACAAAAAATAAGTCTGGTCTTTCAAATCATCCAACGCACAGGCAATCATAGCAGGTCTTTTGTCAGTTCCCCAAATTCCTTCCACAGGACGCACCACCATCGCATAATGCCCCGTACAAAAATAATCATAACTAATATCAAGTTTTTTAAGACCTTCAAGCAAAGCACCAAATTTTATAAAACTGTTACACCTGATACAAGGATTCGGTGTTTTACCAGAACGATACTCCTTCGTAACATAATCAAGAACCTGCCTGTTGTACTCACCGCTCACATCAATCACATGATACTCAATACCAGTTTCGGCACAAAATTTTCTGCAAGCATCAATATCTTCTTTTTCGTTAGGACTGTAACACGCATCATGAAAAGGTTTTTCCGCCTGAACAAGAGGAATATGTCCATCCCACAAAGACATAGTCACTCCAATCACATTGCAACCTCTTTTTTTCAACAGAAGAGCCGTCAACGTCGAATCTACACCACCAGACAGCCCCACTACAACAGTCGAACCAGATTCCGGCAAATCCAAAGGCACATATTTCATAAAATTTCCTTAAAAAAAGTAACTCATATAATTATAAACATCAGGGTGTTCCCGCCTGCGGCGGTCGCTACGTTCCAGGTTCCGCTATCGCTCCAGCCGCTTCCCTCGCTTCGCTCAGTCCAGTGGCCGGCTTCGCCGTCTTTCACATCGCTAACACATTTTTTCCAATTGAAAAAGCAAACTACAAATATTTATACACTTTTATTACCAAGTATATCAATAGGTAATAAAAACATGGACAGACCTCACTGTTTCATTCAATCCCCTACTAGTACAACGTTCTGTAATAAAAATTTCACGAGACAGTGAGTATAAACGGCTTGACGCGGACATATCAAAACCTTTCAAAAGTTCAAACTTTCTTCAAGTTTTTGATTTTAGAGAACTTTTTTCTCCAATAAACTGAATCAACTGTACAAATACAATCAGAATAATCACAGTTGAAGTCATGAGCGGAGTGTTAAACCTCTGATATCCGTAAGTCAGAGCAATGTCACCAACTCCCCCACCACCAACAGCACCTGCCATTGCGGTTGCACCAAGTAATCCTACAGTTCCAGTAGTTATGCCAAGAACAATTCCACCTTTGGCTTCGGGCAATACAAATTTAAAAACAGTCTGTAAAGTGTTTGCTCCCATTGCCTGAGCTGCTTCGATTATTCCGCCGTCCACTTCCAGAAGTGCAGTTTCAATCAATCTTGCAAGATATGGTGCAATGTACGCAGTAAGAGGAACAAGAGCCACCGTAGAACCAACTCGGGTTCCTACAATAGCTTTCGTCAAAGGCATAATGTACACAATCAAAATTATAAAAGGCACACTTCGAATAATATTTATAATCGTTCCAACAATTTTATTTACAACAAGATTTTCATTAATTCCGCCTCTGCGCGTAACAAAAAGCAGAACTGCCAGCGGAAAAGCAATAATCAACCCGAAAATCAGGGACAGACCTAACATATAAACCGTTTGCCCGATTCCAAGCCAGATTTTTGCCGCACTTATTCCAAAAATTGTCATCTCAAACCTCCACACATTATTTTTGTTGCAATTTACAATTCCTGTTCTCAAATCTAAAAATTCACCTCGATTTTTGGAACATTATGTTCTTCAAAAAATCTATCAGCAGCTTCTAATTGAGGTCTGTCCCCTGTTATCTGCACAGTTTGAAAACCGACAACTTTTCCTTCAAGCTCAGTTACCGTTCCAAACAAAATAGAAATATTCACACCAGTTTCTTTGATTGCAAGCGACATAATCGGATCATCCGCATTTTTTCCATCAAAACGAAGCCGCACAACTTTTTGTGGTTCTTTATATTCCTGAATATATTTTTTAACACTTTCAGGCAGACGATCATTAATAACCGTTCTTATAAATCCTTTTGTAGTTTCAGTCTGAGGATTTCCAAACACATCAATTACGCTACCAGTTTCTACAAGCTGCCCTTTTTCCAGAACTGCAACTTTGTTACAAACCTGCTGAATTACATTCATCTGATGAGTAATCATCAAAACAGTAACATTCAGTTCTCGGTTAATTTTTTTGATAAGTTCCAGAATGGAATCTGTCGTCCTTGGATCGAGTGCCGATGTTGCTTCATCACAAAGAAGAATCTCAGGATTCAAAGCAAGAGCTCTGGCAATTCCAACTCTCTGTTTTTGACCACCGCTTAACTGTCTCGGCAAAGCTCCAGACTTATCCTAAAGTTCAACAAATTTTAAAAGTTCATTCACTCTGGCAACAATTTTATCTTTTTTCCAATGATTCAGTTCAAGCGGAACAGCAATATTTTGAAAAACAGTTTTGCTTTCCAGAAGATTGAAATGCTGAAAAATCATTCCAATGTTTTTTCGAAATTTACGGAGGTCTGTCCCCTTTAACTCAGAAACATTTCTGCCGTTTACCGTTACAGTTCCACCAGTTGGAATTTCCAAAGCATTTACCATTCTCACCAAAGTAGATTTACCGGCACCAGAAAATCCGATTACACCAAAAATATCTCCTTTTTCAATGGTAAGTGAAACATCCTGTAATGCATGGACATCAGAATGTTTTGTTTTAAATGTTTTATAAATATTTTTGAATTCTATCATTTTTTCACCTTTATAAATCAAAGTGATAATGGACGAACCTTTCGTATAAAACAAGTGGCATCTTCTGATGCTTTTTAATGAAGAAAATATCAAGTATTTTTTTTGGGGTGGCTTTTTGCTTCGCAAAAAACAGGCTTTTCGCACTTCGCCGACTAACCGCGGCTCATCCCTACGCATACGCTTCGGGACTGCCTTCGGCAGGTGCTACAATCCTTGCCACAGTTTACCCCTCGACATTTCTCCTTCCAATTCTACAATCATATTCTTACCTATTGACTTAATAGGTTTATAATGATATGTTATTTATACAATCTATTACCTACTATGTCAATAGGTAATAGCATTTTTTGAAAATACTTTACTACCCTTTTTATGGAGATTTGGAGGAATTATGAGCATTTTAGAAGAAGCTTTTGAACTTAAAAAATATATGGTAAATCAAAGAAATTATTTCCATTCACATCCAGAACTTGGGTTACAGGAATTCAACACATGCCTTCATATAGAAGAAGAATTAAATAAACTTGGAATCAAAAATTACAGAGTCGCAGGCACAAATGTAATTGCAGAAATTGATTCTAATCGGCAGGATTCTAATAATCTAGGTCGAAATCAGCAAGGTCGTACCCTGTTTTTACGAGCAGACATAGACGCGCTTCCAATTCAAGAAAAAAACGAAGTCCCATATAAAAGTCAAAACGATGGAATCATGCACGCCTGCGGTCACGACGGACATGCAGCATATTTACTTGGAGCTGCCAGATTAATATTACAACATAAAGATGATTTTTCTGGAAAAGTAATTTTGGCTTTTCAGGCAGCCGAAGAAATTGGTAAAGGAGCACGTGATATTATAGAAGCTGGAATTCTAGACGATGTTGACAGAACTTTTGGAATCCATTTTGCTTCAGGAATGAAAGTTGGAACGTATGGTATCAAAACAGGACCTGATATGGCAAGCTGCGACAGATTCCACATAGTCATACATGGAAAAGCAGCACACATCACAACTCCCCAAAATGGATCAGACTCACTTTTCATAGGAGCATTAATTACAGCACAATTACAGACAGTCGTAAGCCGTCTTATTTCACCAGTTGAAGGTGGATTGATAGGTGTTGGAAGATTTTCATCAGGTACAACTTATAATATAATCCCATCCGAAGCCGAGTTGGAAGGAACAATCAGAGCATTCAGTTCAGAAAGCCGCCAAAAACTTCGTGAAGCAGTCCGCACAATTGCAAATAATGTTGCTTCAGAATATGGAGCTACAGTGGATATCAATATAGAAGATATTTGTGATCCTTGCACAAATCCTGCAAAGACAGCTTCCGAAGTATATAATTCAGCAGTCAAACTTGTACCACAAGAACAAGTCATCACTAACATGGATAAACGCTTTGGTTCAGATAACTTTGCCGACTACAGCAGAAAGGCACCAGGTACGTATGTACATGTCGGTTCTTCAGACAGTGCCGACACTAGCGCACCACATCATAACGAATATTTCGATTTGGCAGAAGTCAGCTACTCATACGCAGCCGCCCTTGCTGTCCAATATACATTGGATTATTTAAAATAATTTTTTTAATCAAGGTCTGTCCCCATTTTTTACAACCTTTCCTCAGTCACAAACTCAAAACTGCCCCCTATACATTGAAAATCAACTTTTTTTTCAATATAATAAAAATTGTTCTAGTAAAACGAGGTCTGTCCCCATTTAAATTTCCTTTATTCATTTAAATCAAGGTCTGTCCCCATTTTACGCCTTATATACCCTTTTTTAAAATTTTCCTCAAAAATTATTTCAGGAGAAAATATGGATTACAAAAAACAGTTTATTGATTTTATGGTAGAAGCACAGGTTTTGAAATTTGGTTCGTTCACACTCAAAAGCGGACGTCAATCACCTTTTTTTATGAATGCCGGAGCTTATATAACTGGTTCTCAACTCAAAAGGCTTGGTGAATTTTACGCACACGCAATTCACGACAATTTTGGTGATGATTTTGACGTATTTTTTGGCCCTGCATACAAAGGAATTCCTCTGGCAGTAACAACAGCCATAGCCTACAGTGAAATTTACGGAAAAGAAGTAAAATACTGCTGCGACAGAAAAGAAGAAAAAGATCACGGTGCAGATAAAGGTGGACTTTTAGGCTACAAAATAAAAGATGGAGACCGCGTTATAATAATCGAAGATGTAACAACTTCAGGAAAATCAATCGAAGAAGTTTTTCCAAAAATCAAAGCACAGGAAACACAAAAAGATTCAATCAAAATTGTGGGAGAAATTGTAAGTTTAAACCGCATGGAACGCGCTCCAGACACCACAAAGTCCGCATTACAAGTTATATCAGAAACATACGGATTTAAAACATGCGCCATAGTTACAATGGGCGATGTAATCGATGCCCTTTTCACAAACGGCGATAAAAAAATCATCACACCAGAAATAAAAGCGCATCTCGATGAATATTATTCACAATGGGGATGCGAAAAATAATGGAAATAAAAAGAATATTAAATAAAAGCATCAATTTTTCAAAGTTTTCTCTTAATCTTCTTCAGTCTGCGATAGTTTTATTCATCCTGTTGATTATTTGTAGCTGTCAAAAAAAAATAGAAACTCCCAAATCATCAGATTTTATTCCTCAGGCAATCATCTCACTTTCGCCGACGGCTACAGAAATTCTATTTTCTGTCGGAGCTCAAAATCAAATTGCAGCAGTTAGTGATTTATCAGATTATCCTCCTGAAGCTGTAAAACTTCCAAAAGTTGGTGGTTTTGACGGAAAAACCATCAGTTTGGAAACAATTCTTTCTTTTAAGCCAGATTTTGTTTATCTCACCGATGGAATGCACAATTTTTTGATTGAACAGCTCGAACAAAACGGCATAAAATATTACATTTCATCATCATCTTCCATAAATGACATTTTTTCAGAGATGATAGAAATTGGAAAAATCACAGGTCATCGGGAACAAGCAGAAAATAAAGTTGATTCTCTTAAAAAACAACTTCAGAAAATCACCAGTTCTGATAAAAAATCTACAGAGATTTTCACCACAGAAAAAACATCTGCAGATATCACAAATCAAAAAAAAGTTTATTATGAAGTTTGGAATTCACCTTACATGAGCTGCGGTTCAACATCATTTATCAACGACATAATTGAAAAAGCCGGCGGTAAAAATATTTTTGCATCTCTTCAAGACGCATATCCAATCGTGAGTGAAGAATCAATAATTGCAGAAAATCCCGACATTATTCTGATTCCACAAAGTTCAGGAATTTCAGTTGATTCTATAAAATCGCGAAATGGCTGGAGCAGATTAACGGCGGTTCAGAAAAATCAAATTTTCCAAGTTGATGATAATCTTCTCAGTCGCCCGAGTCCAAGAGTTATTGATGCGGTGCAAAACATTGCAATACTTTTGGAGCAGCTACAATAGATTCAAAATGAAACTTAAATCTCGCCCGGCATACATCATTTTTTTTGTGCTTCTCTTCACTGCTTTCATTCTTGAAATCACACAGGGAGCGCAAAAAATTCAACTTTCTTCTATATTAATGCATGGTGATTCATTTGCAAAAACAATTATCTGGAATCTTCGGTTACCGAGAGCTCTTCTAGTTCTCCTGACTGGTATTCTTCTTGGTGCAAGCGGAGCAGTCTTCCAGCTTTTTTTCAGGAATCCACTTGCAGAACCTGGCATTCTTGGAATCACATCGGGCGCAACGCTCGGTGCAGTTTTTGCAGCAGCTTTTTTTCAGTCATTATCAACTTCTTCTTTGCAAAACAAATTTGTAGCCCAAATCACAAAATATTTTTCACCAGTCAATCTTTTTGCTTTTGTTGGGGCAATTGTGGCTGGAATTGTTGTCACGGCATTTTCATTCACTCAAAAAAAACAAAACACTTCTATCATCATTTTGCTGTGCGGAACGGCATTGGGGACACTTTATTCATCTCTCAGTTCTCTCATTCTATTAACAAAAAGTCAAACTCTACATTCAATTTACAGTTGGATTCTCGGCAGTTTTAACGGACGTGGCTGGAATGAACTTTTTTTCATTCTGATACCATCATTCATTTCATTGTTACTCATTTTTTTTATCTCAAAACCACTAGATTTACTTGGCGGCGGTGAAACAAACGCACAAAGTCTCGGAGTTCAGATTTCCACTCTTCGCATTCAAGTCCTCATCATAGGTGCACTTAGTACAAGCTGTGTAGTCTGCGCCGGCGGAACAATAAATTTTCTTGGACTCATTGCTCCTCATATCGCGCGCAAAATTGTCGGCCCAAAATCACAAAAACTTATACCTTTCAGCATGATTTTGAGTGCGACTATCTTGTTATTAGCAGACATATTATGTAGAATAATTGTGAGACCTAGTGAATTGCCCACGGGAATCATCACTTCAATCATAGGAGTTCCATTTTTTATAGCATTATGTTTTGAAGAAAAATGATTTATTTTTTGGAATTTATGCGCACAGTCCACATTCCAAGTCGCGTTCCGCAATTCGCTAACGCTCAGCCCCATATTTTGAAAAAAACAATTACAAATCGATGCAAAATTATGTTTTACCTTTCGAAAATTTTCTTCAACAAAAGCATTGATTTTCCACGATTTTTTCAAAATATGGTGGCCGCCTTCGGCGTTGCTCCATGCTCGGTGCGCCATTATTTCAAACCCCTTAGCTAATTTGGAGAAATAACGACATGAAACGAGAAGATAATCCTTATCACAAAGAATTCGGTTTTTTCAGCAACCTCAAGTTTGTTCTCAAAATTATGAAAAAATATTCGCCGATGCTGCTTTTCCTGCTTCCAGTTTCAGCTATTCTTTCCGTTGGAAACAGGTACACAGTTTCATTCCTTATCAAATATATTATAGATATAGCGACAAAACACGGAACTATGCAGCAACTTTTAATTACACTCGGGATTTTTTCAGTTATTTTCATTTTTCTTTGGAATACAAACGCATGGTATAACTCCAAGACCGAAATTAAATGTATTATTGCGCGTATGAAACTTATCTTGGAAAAAAATCTCATCACCATGACTATGCCGTTTATTTACACAGAAGACCCAAACATGCTCGATTGTAATCAAAAAGCATCGCAGGCAGTCGGCGGAAATCAGCAGGGTGTCGAAGGAATGATGCACATTATTTTAAATTTTTCAGCTTCACTTGGTGCTGTCATTGCTGGTCTTACAATCATCAGTACAATAAACTTTAAAATCGTCATTTTGATGATTATTATCGCACTTGCAAACTTTTTTATTTCAAACCGTGCAAATAAATGGTGCAAAAAACATGTTTGGGACGAACTTGCTCCATGGTGGCGCAAACGTTGGTACATGGATATTGCACTCGGAGATTTTAGTTATGCAAAAGATATCCGCATGTTCGGTCTCAAAAATTATCTGACACAGAAATTTCAGGAGATAAACAAAATCCGTTTTGATTATCAGAAAAAAAACAATCGCGTCTGGCTTTGGGTTTCCATTGCAAGTTCAGCTTTCTGGGTCATTTCTCAAGTTCTCATTTACATTTATTTGATTCGCTGCGTTTTTGCAAAAACAATAACAATCGGAAATTTTACGCTTTACCTTTCAGCGACAGCAACTTTTTTTGAATGTGTAATGTCACTTTTAAACTCAATCACAAGTTTTTTGAACAACAGCCGTTATGTTGACGATTTCCGTTCATTTTACGAAATGCCAGAACTCCGCCAGAATCTTCCTGAGCAGGAAACAAATCTTCCAAAACTCGAACCTCAGTCACATTATGAATTTGAATTTCAAAACGTCAGCTTTAAATATCCTCGTGCAGAACGCTTTGCGTTACAAAATGTCAGCATAAAAATTAAAGCTGGAGAAAGACTTGCCGTTGTCGGTTTAAACGGAGCTGGAAAATCTACATTTATCAAACTTCTTCTCCGCCTTTATCAGCCGACGGAAGGAAAAATCCTTTTGAACGGAACAGACATTCAAACTTATGATTTGAACAGTTATTTCAATATTTTTGCACCAGTTTTCCAGGAAGTAAATCTTTTTGCCATGAGTTTTGCAGAAAATATTTCTATGAAATCTCCTGAAAATACAGATAAAGATTTAGCTCATAAAACAGTTGTTCAAAGCGGACTCGAAGAAAAACTTAATTCTCTCGAAAAAGGTCTTGATACACAGCTTTTAAAAGTCATTTACGATGATGGAATCGACCTTTCTGGTGGACAAAAACAAAAACTTGCACTGGCACGCGCACTTTACAAAAATGCACCTGTAGTTGTTCTCGATGAACCAACAGCTGCTCTTGATGCTATTGCAGAAAGCAAACTTTATTCAGATTTTGATAAATTGATAGGCGGAAAAACTTCGATTTACATAAGTCACCGCCTTAGTTCAACGCAGTTTTGCAATAACGTTGCCATGTTCAAAGATGGAAAACTCATCGAATATGGAACGCACGAATCGCTTTTGAAACAAAACGGTGAATATGCAAATATGTTCCATGTTCAAGCTCAATATTATGTCGAAGCAGGAGAAACAAATGAAAACTAAAGAAAATTCATCATCAAAAAATATAGTTCCTGTGAAAAAAGTTCTCAAAAGTATGTTTCACGAAGCGGCCGTAAATCGCCCGATTATTTTCCTGGCTTATTTCATTCAGTTTTCAGTCAACCTGATTCGCAAATTCCAGATTATCGTGCTGCCAAAATTTCTTATTGAAGAGTTGCTTGCCGTTTACAATGGGGACGAACCTTCGGCCCATCTTCAAAAAATCATTTTTTTAGTTGCACTCACACTTGGAATTATGTTTTTTGGAAACATTTTAGATGGCATTGCAAACTGGATAAAAAATTTGAGTCAAGAATGGTTCAACGAATATTTCCAGGTAAAAATCAATCAGCAGTCTATGTCAGTCGACTTTGAATGTACAGAAGATTCACAGGTTTTGGACCAGATGAACAAGGCAAAAGAAGGAATGGACTGGTATAGCGGAAATGTTTGCGGGATTCTCGATCAATTTTTTGCGATTATCACAAATATAGCTGCACTAATCGGTGTGATTACAATCCTTTTGTTCAGTTCACCGCTTGTTATTATTTTACAGATTTTATCAATTTCTGCATTTTCTTTTTTCAATAATAAAATCAAAAAAATTGAAATCGAAAGTTTTAAAAATCTTGCAAAAAGCAACCGGGTTTTCGGCTATCTTTTCTTTGAACTTTCAGATTTTACTTATGGAAAAGATATACGCCTTTATGATGCATCAAATCTTTTCACACATCTTTCATCAAAACATCTAGATGATCAGACAAATATCTGGACAGACCGTTCAATTAAAACAAAAAAGCAGAATTACAAGATGAATTTTGCGAATCTAATCTGTACTTTTCTTGTATTTTGTTACTTGGGTTACAAAGCAGTCAAAAAATTAATCACAATCGGTGATTTTTCCATGTGCGTAACAGCTTCAAACGATTTTACAAACTGCTGTCAGGCAATTGTGCAAAGTTTTCAGGAGATTTTGAAACGTTCAAATTACGTAAACGAATATATCAAGTTTATGGAATATCCAGTAGCGTTACCAAAAGGTACAAAATCTGTTGATTTGAACAAACCGCACACAATTGAGTTCAAAAATGTTTCATTTAAATATCCTCGTTCCGACAAATATGTTCTTCAAAATGTAAACATCAAAATTCCAAATGCTCAGCATCTTGCAATTGTGGGATTAAACGGAGCTGGAAAAACAACGTTTATCAAACTTTTGTGCAGACTTTACGATGTTACAGAAGGCGAAATCCTTATTGATGACATAAATATAAAAGAATATTCAGATGATGAATACCGAAGACTTTTTGCCGTTTTATTTCAAGATTTCAAACTTCTAGCATTCTCGCTCAAAGAAAACATTGCTTTCACTAACGAAGTTTCCGATTCAAAGATTGATGATGTTCTCAAACTTGCAGGACTTTATGAAGATGCCCAAAAACTTCCCAAAAAGAACGATACAAGCATTTACAAAAGTTTCGATGAAACAGGTGTGGAACTTTCAGGTGGACAAAAACAAAAAACTGCAATTGCCAGAGCACTTTACAAAAACTCGCCTATTGTCATTCTCGATGAACCTACAGCCGCTTTGGATCCACTGGCTGAAGCCGAAATTTACGAAGATTTCAATAAAATGGTTGGCGGTAAAACTGCAATTTACATTTCGCACAGACTTTCTTCCTGCAAATTCTGCGACCAGATTGCAGTTTTTTCAGAAGGAAACATCAAAGAATATGGAACTCATGAACAGCTCATGCAGATTCAAAATGGCATTTACAAAGAAATGTTCACAACTCAGGCAAAACCATATTTAGACAAACAGGAAAATTAAAAGAATTAAAAAACATAAAAAAGAGATGCTAAAACACGAAGTTCAGCATCTCTTTTTTATTTAAGGCTAGTTCAAACCTCAAAAAAGTCGAAGTCAAGTTTTAAGTTCCATGGTTCTTTTCTTGACTCGACACATTTTAGAATATATTAGAATCCAATAGATACAATTGCGTATGCACCAAATCCATTGTTACTAAAACTCTTCATCAGATTAGTTGACTGTAAGGAAACTCCACAATCAATTTCAATTAATCTAATATTTATTCCAAAAGCAATTTGATGTTTAAATATTTGATTTGTATATTCAGTAGAAATCGAAGCTTTAATTAAATCAATCAGATTAACTCCAGCACTCAAATAATATTCAGGATATACGAAACTTTCATTAAGGAATGGATGGTAAACACCAATTCCAGCGCCGGCACAGAATTGTACAATATTACCCATTGGATAATAGTTTGCATACAAATTAAATTTCATTGGACGGTTTATATAAACTCTTTCATTCAGAACTTCTTTGGATAAGTCTTGAATATTTCCGTCTGAATCTGAAGAATTTGAAGCTGAATCCAAAAGATTCATAGTCATTGTAGTTTCATAGGAACTTGAGTACACATATTTATAAGAGCCAGGAACAATTGGAAAGCGAGCTGTTCCGGAAAAAGTAAGCTTACTGCCAAATGGTAAAGAAGCTGCTACTCCCATATCAAAACCTGTACCAGACGAGAATAAATCAGAAACCATTTTTTCATTAAAAGCATCAAGATTTGAATAAACACTGACATCAGTATCAATAGTAAAGATAATATTTCCTTCTTCATCATTCAAAAAAGTTACCTTCGCAATAGAACCAGAAGAAGAAAATACAGGTGCAAAAAGAGAAGGTATTACATGAATTGAGAACTTATCGAAATCAATACCAACATCTGCCTCACAGAATGCAAATAAGTCTGTATAATTATTAAAATCAAAAGTTAAAGTCTCTCCAACTTCATTTCCTTTTCCTAAAAAGTCAAATAAATCTTTTGAAATTCCCATTTTCTCATAAACATCAACTCCTGCTTTCATACCTATATGAATACACGCAATGTTTAAATTTATTGCCATATAAGGTTTTGTATTCACAATAATATTTAATCCCTCAGAAGGCATTTCTTCTGCTATTTTTGTCAAATCCAAAGTCAATGTTTTTTGGAAAATATCATCTAAATTGATTGCGTTATTAGAAATGTCTACAGGTACACCAATTTGATACTCAAAAAATCTTTCAGATAAGAAATTCTTTGAAAACCCAATCGATATAATCACAGATACTACAAGAAATAAACTATATATTTTTTTCATATTCATCTCCATTTAGTTATCTAAAAGGAAGTCACCTCCCCCAACTTATGCATTTGAATAATCATCTATCATAATCAAAAAGTTGATTCATTTAATGATTATTCAAAATCCATTATAACTAAAAATTTAAATTAATATCAGTTTCAACTGAAAGATTAAGTTTAATGGCTACATCCATACTTTGTGGAATGTAGAAAACAGTACCATCACTAATTTTGATAGAAAAATCTGGGATTGCCGGGTAATTGTTAATCATTGTGGTTACATCATAATTACTTACTTTAAACTCACCGCCATTTAAGTAAGCAACAGATTTTGACAGATCAAGTGTTTCATTATTTCCACAATTCATTTTCAAATTCAATTGCATAGATTCATTGTTATCTGTTTTGATTGGTAAATTTATGCTTTCATACTTGATTTTTGCAGAATTAATAAAATCAATGTAATTCTGGAAATCTCCTAGATTCGTATTTTCATCAGTTCTTCCAAATATGTCACCACTAAAAGCATCTCCAGCTATTGCATTTGCATTAAAATTCACTTCCCCCGTAGTTATAAATTCCAAAGGGAGAATAATATATGTAAACACACTGATAGAGCATTTAGTTTCAAGCATATCATTTGTAATTTCAAGCACACCAGTATTTGAACTTGAGAAAGTCAAATCATAATCAATGAATACTGAGTTTTCACCATCAGATTGCTGATTCATAAGATCTGCAATATCAGATCTTGCAGAAAAAGAAACACCACTCAAATCTGTAAGAAGCGATTTTTTATTCTGTGAAAATTCAAAATTTGGTGAATTTTTAAAGTCAATTTTTCCATCATCACCAGTAAGATTTGATTTTAATTCATTCCCGTTTTCATCTTTTTTACATTCATTTTCTGTTCCATAATACAAACTTATATTTCCGCTAAAATTCATATCATTAAATGGATCTGCATTTCCTTCCTTTATTTTTGGTTTGGTACAGAACAGATACACAGGAATTGTTTTAATCTTCAATTTTGATATTAAACTGTCGTCCCCAAAAACAGAAGACATATTTCCAAAAATATCACCAATTGAAACTGGAAAAGACATTTTATCTTTTATGGAAAGAGTTTCTGTAAGTTTATCTGACAAAACAATTCTTTCCCATTTAACTACAGGATTTACATTTACTTTCAGAGTATATTTGTCTCCTAAAGAAACATTTTTAATTGTAATATCATTTGGATTTTCTGTTGTTGCACCAGGGAAAAGCAACTCTAAATTAAAATCATAAGAATTGTATTGACCTGGTTCATTTCCAACAATAATTGTTTTTTTATTATCAGATACAATTTCTGTATTCTTATCTTCCTGCATACTGGTTAAAACTTTTTCACTCTCAAGTGCAAAAAAATCTGAAAAAGCTTTTAGATTAATGTCATTTCCTTGAGGAAGTGTATTTGTATAATTGATTTCAATTCCAGAGCCAATATCTAAATCAATCAATTTGATAGTTTCCATCATTTCAGTTGAAAAAGGCTCTGTCATTTCAATTTTTGGATTTACAGAATCAAGAGTAATGGTTAACGACTGTAATTGTCGAATATCACTTGTAATATCAAGTTTAAGGCTTTGATTAGATGCAAAAGCAATATCTGCTTTATGAATTGACATTTCAATATTAGATTTAGCCTTTGTTTTCTGATTTGTCAATTCTTTTCCATTCAAAGGAATTGTTTTTTGAGCACCACCTTCTTTTGTAGCACTTACATCCAATGTTCCAGTTGCTGTAAAATCGTAAGAAACATCAATACCTTTCCAGCTTTCTGGAACAGTTAGATTTGTGATTAAATCTCCGTCTTCAATCACACAAGATTTAAATGAATCATTATTATTTTTTAATGAAAATGAAATTTCAAAAGGAAACGAAACTGGTACAGGTAAAGTCAAGTTTTTTATTTCTCTAATATTACTATTTTCATTTACATTAATAATATAAGGAATTTTGTCACCAACTTCTGAGTAAATAGAAATATAGAAACTTGAATAATCTAAAGTAAAATTTGAAGTAGAAAGAACTGCTTGATTATCAAAAACTGTTCCAGAAACTCTGTTTCCATTAGAAATAATTTCAATAAAAGTTCCATCTGGATAAGCACCATTAAAATTGAAAGTTATATTATCATAAAAAATTGTATCAAAAGTTGAAACAAATTTTTTCCCCATCTCATTACTTACATAGTAAATAGCAGAATTGATTGCCTTTTTTACTTCTGAAACATCAATTTTTTCATTTATATCAAAAGAAATATTTGGAACTTCTATTTCCTTATCAAATGACATTCCTTTCATTGCATCCGCAATTCCTGTGTTTTCAAAATAACTTGAAAAATCTACTGGAACTTCTGCAATAGACATTCGCATTGCATATTGATGAACTTTTCCTTCTGGTAAATAATTGTAAACTTTAGTCGGAGAATCTGATGTATTAATTGCATCAAACAAAATTTCATCAAAATTCAAAGTTTCAGAAAAATCTGTCTTTACTGTTCCAGCGCAATAATTGAAAGTTGCCTTTGATTTTACATTCACTTTTTCTGGAATCTGCCAATTACAACCAAAGAAAAGCATAGTTCCAAATAAAATTAGAAAAGTATTTTTTATCTTCATTTTTGCCCTCCTTAAAAATACCGCATTAGCGGCGACACATGGTGATGCTGAATCTAAATTTATGAAATGCAACGCACGGAATAAACTTGGATTTGACATCTCTAATAATAAGATAAAATAAACTCACATTTTCAAACAAAGTTTACGTTAAAAATTAATCAAAATCAAGAAAAAAACTAATAAAATAAGAAAAATCTGTAAGAAATGAAAAGAAGATTAAATTTCTGGCAGGTCTTCGATTGGATTTTTAGCAGTTAAATCATCAACTTTTGCATACAACTGATCTAAAAGATTTTTACAGTTAGACGACATGAGTTTGTAGATGTTTGGAACAAAAAGCTGTTTAATTCTTGGATCAAGTCCATTTGCACCAGTCGATGAAACAAATGAAAAAACATAAAGTTTATCAAGACCAAGATCACGTTCCATAATTAAAACAGCATCTGAACGGAACAAAAATCCACGAATATTAAAGTGAAAATCATTAACTTTTTCATAAAGCTGAATGTTCAGTTTTCCAGCAGGTGAGATGAGTGTAAAATGTGACAAACTGATATCCTGCAAAGTTCCGCTGATGTCTATTGGTCCTTGATGCCATGAATAAGTGCAGGCAGGTGTACAGATTGCACGAATATTTTTTCGTCGTCCTTGAGCCTGATTTGCAAAAAGAATTTTTTCTATGATTTCAAAATTCTGTCGTTTCTGGTATTCCAGCTGGATGCAACCACAACCAAGACCCATTTCATAAAGATACTTCTGTTCAAGTTTTGCTTTTTCATCCTTTTTTTGGCGACGCGTATATAAAACGCCAATTGAAGTACGGTTATTATATTTTTCAATCAGATTTCTGATATATGTAGACCATTCAATATCTTCAATGCGGAAATCCAGATTAAAAAACAAAATTACATCTTTAAAAAGCGAGAGGATTATGTCTATTTTTTTCTGAAGTTTTACACGTTTGTCGTTTTCTACAAAATAACATTCATAACCAAGTGCAAAAAAATCTTCAAGATATGTTTCAGGAATTAACGAAGTATCAGGCGTGATAAAAAAAGTTTTTCTTCCTGTTACGATTTCTTTTACTGATATAGCCAACTCTTTATCCTTATTTATATAGTTCTCAAAATAAACTTTTGAGATAACCCTCTTAGTATTAGGTTTAATTATATCACTTAAACAGTAAAAATCAATAACCTTTTCGGGATATTTTTTTGTGGTAAACAAGTTGTTTGTTTAAACCCGGCAAGGTGTATGGAGCGCCACCGAAGGTGTTCTGGAGTGAAGCGAAGCGAAACGGAAGAATGAAGCGATAGCGGAAGCGCGGAACACACCGGTTTTGCGAAGCAAAATGCCTGAAAAAAATTAAATAAAGTGTGTGATGCTATGATGTTCGATTAATTTTGTTTTTACTGCCACGATATAGCTGCCAAACATTGCTGTTACTGTATCAAAAAGGGAGGCGAATGAACAGATTATCAGCGAGGCAGGCTGGAGCAAAAGAAAACTTGTTTCGAAACCTTTTGCATATTTGTTGCACAAAATTGTTAGGAGAATGAAGGCTCCGCCGCTTGGAAAACCACCCAACAGGAATGAAAGGCCGAACGAAATTCCAAAAATCCACAAAATGTCGGAAACTGGCAGACTTAAACTTGAATATGAACGCCAGATGAGGACGAATGAAATTGTTGTGACTAGTGCAGAACCACCGCGGGCAAAAATTGAGAAAAGCGGATATGTAAAACCACGGCAGCGACGGCGAATTCCAAGACTTTCTCCTCCGTGTCGCAGATTTAACGGAATGACTAGATTTGAATCTCCGCTGATAAAAGAAAGAATTGCCGGTGCTATGCTCGCAAATAAAACTCTGTAAGGATGAGGGTCGTGGCACAAAAATCTTAAAATCAACGGATAGATGACACCAGCTACGATTACAAAATCGCATACGAACATGAGAATCATTGGTGTGTAAATTCCAGGTTCTATGATATTACGGAACTGGACGAACCAGTAAGCCATTATTGCCACGCAAGAAACTGACATAATTTCTGTAAAAAAAACGGCTATATCGGAAAAAAGTTTGGAACAAGCATCGGCTAAAGCGAAAACCGGTTTAAAAAGGATTTCGTTTGCAGAACTTTCCCAGCCGATTATAAAAGCCATCACAAGGCAGACGAGGAGAAACGAACCTTCGCTCACTGCCTGAAAACCAGATGACGGGAAAAGGGACAATATCATCTGTTTGATATTGATTTGTGTCACTTCGGACGGAACATCTACTGTAATTGGTATGCGCGGAAGTTTTACTATTAATATGGAAGCAATTCCGACTATTGTCAAAAGCAAAGTGGACAAAATGATAACGGCGAAAGTCCATCCCGAGATTTTCAGCAGCATTTTTGATGAACGCAATTTGTTGATTGAACAGATGGCTGTAAAAAAGATTAATGGAACGACTATGTATCGGCCTATGCGGATGAACAAATCTGTCAAAAAAATAAATGTTTCTTTAACTTTGATATTGTCAAAAGGCAAAAGAAACGCTGCCACAATTCCCAACGCAATTCCAAGTAAATATTTAATCCAAACTTTCATTATGTCCTCTGCAAATAACGTTTTAATTAGAAGTCGAAAATCACAAATCAAAACGTGTAGTTTTCTTCTATATTATATTAAGTCAAATGTTGAGTTTCGATTTTATTTTATGTGGCTTGTTGAAAAACAGGGACAGACCTTGTTTACAAACCCAAAAAACGTGCAAAAAAAACAGGGACAGACCTTGTTTTATATACCGCAGTTTTAAATCAAAAACTCATATTTGAACTAATTAAATATGTTTGATTATATCACATTTTCTTAAACTATGGAATGTCATTCTATTGTATGTTATAATAAACTTATGGCTAATACTTTATTTATTGGAAAAGATTTACCTGACGGGCTTGAAATTGCTGAATCGTTTTCGAATTCCGGCAGAAAAGTTTTTGGAGTTTGCAAATCTGAAATGGAAGCCGCAAATTTTGAAGCTGAAAAAATTGTTGCTTCAACATGGAACAGAGCATCTGCAGTTTCTACTCTTTCTCTGCTGATAAAAGCTGAAACAGAACTTGGTAATATTGATGAAGTAGTTTTTTATTTTGATGCAAATTATTTTGCTTCAAAATTTGAACTTGATAAAACAGAAGAAATTGCGAATTCTGTGGATTATATGATAACCGGATATTTTTATGCTGTGGGTGAACTTTTAAAACGCCTTGAACAGAAAAAAGAAAAAATTACTGTTTCCTTTTTACTTCGTGATTATCCTTCGAAATTTGAAGTTTGTTCTGCAAAATCAGCAGCAATTGTTCCTTCTAGTAATATAGTGAGTGCTGCAAAACAGGCTTTCATTTCTATGGCGGAAAATTTCAGTACAAATGTTTCTGATAAAGATTATATTTCTGTACTTCTTGCAAAATGTTCTCTAGGAAATGACATTTATAAAAATGAAAAACTGATTGGCGACTGGCTTTGCGAAAGTTTGACGACTGTTTCCACTGCAAAAAATCATCAGTCTGTGAAGGCTGCCAGCACATGGAATAAAGCAGGTTCAAAAGTGTCAGCAGGATTTGCGTTATTTAAATAATGACTTCCCAGCCTCTACAATCATTGCCACAGTTTAAAATCAAAAATTTTAATTGCAAATAAATATTAATAATATGGTGGTTTTACTTTGGATTTTGAAACAATTTTAGATTATTCTCTTCGTTTTGCTTTAAGCATAATTTGTGGAATTCTTTTGGGCGTTGAGAGGAAAAGCAGGCAGAATGCAGTTGGAATTAGAACACTTGTTTTAATCAGCATTTCTTGCTGTCTTCTTTCTATATTATCTGTTCATCTTGCAGAAATGGGGGTGATAAAAGGTGATCCTACGAGAATTGCTTCCACGGCGGTCACTGGAATTGGTTTTATTGGCGGCGGTGCAATTCTAAAACAGGGATTGAATATTCGTGGACTCACAACTGCAGCAATTATCCTCACTTCGGCTGCAATCGGTTTGAGCTGCGGCGCTGGCCTTTACATGCCTGTTGTAATCACTATGGTGATTGTTCTTGTTATTCTTTTTACAATGAACCGACTCGAAAAAGTGATTTTTCCTGCAACGAAAACAAAACTTTTGCATTTGACTATTAACGGATTGAATTGTCAGGAAGAAAAAATCGTTGAAGTTTTAACTGCTAATGGAATTATTATAAACGATTTGAATGTAAGATTTATTGCTGATGAAAAAAGAACGGAATTGTTTTTTACTGTCAAAACTCCAGATAAACTTGACTCGTTTAAGTTAGCCTCTCAACTGTCTAAAATTGAAAGGCTTGCGAGTTTTGCAATCAATGATAAATAATAAAGTTTATTGAAAACTATTTGCTTGTAACTACAACTGAATTATCAGCGTTGCTAAAAGGTGCTGGAATATATTTATCTGCTTTCCAATCATTTTCCCAACGGCAACCGTCTAAAAGATATCTGAACTGGAATTCGTGATCTGCTGGTAATTCTACTGTAACTGAAAAAGAACCATCTTTTGCCTGTTTTAAAGGAGTATCTGTGCTGCTCCAGCTGTTAAAGTCGCCTGCAAGATTGATTGTTTTTGCACCTTGTGCAGCTTCCTTTGAAACTGAAAATGTAACTTTACAAGTTTTCTTGTCTTTTGAAAAAGATTTTTTAAGTGACATTTTTTTCTCCCTTGCTCATGGAATACCCTGACAATAGGGGAATTCCATTAAAAAAAATACAATAATTATTTATATAAAATATTGAATTTTTGTGTTTTATGCAATATATTTTAAATAATAATTTTTCTTATCCGCCGATTTATCCAAATTGCAGAGCGGAGTTCGTTTCGTATGATTCGAAAAATCTTGCTAAATAGGAGACTGATATGTCTATCTTATCTAACAATCACTATCTTTTTACTTCTGAATCTGTTGGTGAAGGTCACCCAGATAAACTTTGCGATCAGGTTTCTGATGCCGTTCTTGATTACTGCATTTCTTTAGACCCAGATGTTCACGTTGCCTGCGAAACTTTTTCTACTACAAACTTTTTGCTTGTAGGTGGTGAAATCGGTTTTCAGAATATTACTGTTGATGATGCATTTTTACAGCAATTTAATGCTGATATCGAAAAAATTGCACGTCAGGTTGCTCTGGACATCGGCTACAATTCGAACGAAGTTGGATTGGACGGTGCAAATTGTATTTTTGAAAACAGACTTCATCCTCAATCAAAAGACATAAATCAGGGCGTTGTAGGAAAAGGGCTTGATAAATATGAAGGTCAGCAGGGAGCAGGGGATCAGGGAATGATGTTTGGTTTTGCTTGTAACGAAACTCCAACACTCATGCCGGCTCCAGTTTATTATTCACATTTACTTTTGCACAAAGCTCATCAGCTTCGTCATGATGGAGAAATCAAATGGTTGCGTCCTGATGCAAAATCTCAAGTAACAGTTGAATATGATGAAAATCACAAACCTGTTCGAATAGCTGCAGTTGTGCTTTCTCATCAGCATGATGATAATATAACTCACGAGGAAATCGAAGAAACTATCATAAATCAAGTGATTAAACCGGTTCTTGAACCAACAGGACTTTTGGATGAAAATACAAAATATTATATCAATCCGACTGGAAGATTTGTAACTGGCGGTCCGGACGGTGATTCTGGTTTGACTGGACGAAAAATCATTGTTGATACTTACGGCGGAATGGGCCGTCATGGTGGTGGCGCTTTTTCTGGAAAAGATCCTTCAAAAGTGGATCGCTCAGCAGCTTATATGGCGCGCTACATTGCAAAAAATATTGTTGCGGCAGACTTGGCTGACAGGGCGGAAGTGGAACTTGCTTATGCAATTGGTGTTCCTTATCCTGTTTCAATTCTTGTGGAAACTTTTGGAACTGAAAAAGTGGAGATAAGCAGAATTGAAGCTGCTGTGGAGAAAGTATTTGACTGTACTCCAGCTGGCATTGTAAAAACTTTGCAATTAAAACAACCAATTTATAGAAAAACTGCAAGTTACGGTCATTTTGGACGAGAAGGTTTTCCTTGGGAAAAAACTGATAAAGTGGAAGCATTAAAAGCTGAAATCAAATAAATTGAATCTTCTGTCTGCTGATGAAATGAAAATTGTTTTTTCTCGATGGAAGGCTCAAAATCCGTCGCCGGCATCTGAATTGGATTATGTAAATCCTTTTACACTGCTTGTGGCGGTTGTGTTAAGCGCTCAGGCAACTGATAAAAGTGTAAATCTTGCGACAAAAAAATTATTTACAGTAGCCGACACTCCAGAAAAAATGATTGCACTTGGCGAAGAAAAACTTATTTCTTACATCAAAACTATCGGACTTTATAAAAACAAAGCTAAACACGTTTTGGGGCTTTCGGAAAAGCTGATTTCTGATTTTGAAGGAAAAGTTCCAGATAATCGTGAAGATTTGATGAAACTTCCAGGAGTTGGCAGAAAAACAGCAAACGTTGTTTTGAATGTGATTTTTCATCAGCCGACAATGCCGGTGGACACACATCTTCTGCGAATTTGCCCCAAAATCGGTCTGGCTCAAGGCAAAACTCCCGAACAGATTGAAAACTCACTTTTAGAACGCATTCCAGATGAGTTTTTGCAAAACGCCCACCACTGGATTTTGCTTCACGGCAGATATGTCTGCACGGCAAGAAATCCGCATTGTCAGGACTGTCTGATTTGCGATATCTGTAAAAAAAATGAAGATTGAACTGTTTTTCAAGTGCAAATAAATTACGCTCTTCGGGTAAAAAACGAGGTCTGTCCCTGTGTCACTGGCTCGTGTAAACACGAAGTTTATTCCATGTGCGGGGTGCAAACTGGCTCATCAACGTTCGCTTGGTTTGCGTCCCTGGCTCGTATGAGTGTAGTTGATTTATTATAAACTTTTTTGGAGGTTATATTATGGAAGAAAAAATGGCAGAAATTTCAGATGCTGCTATTTCTGCGGCAGAAGAAACGATAATCACTCAAACTTCAACTTTTATTCACTGGGTACAGAGTCTTTTGACTTGGGAAAACCTTTTTAAAGTGATTGGAGCAGTCATAATTTTGCTTGCAATGTGGATTGTGTACAGAATTATTTTGCGTGGCATAAAAAAAGTGCCTCTTGAAAAAACGAATGAACATAAACAGCAGATTGCAGTAAAATTTGTAAAATACATTTTTTATATCAGCGTTGTAGTTTATGTTCTTGGACTTTTTGGTGTAAAACTTAGTGCAATTTGGGGAGCTGCCGGAATTGCCGGTGTTGCCATTGGTTTTGCGGCGCAGACTTCTGTGAGCAACGTGATAAGCGGACTTTTTGTTTTGACGGAACGCTCGCTTAAAGTTGGTGACACGATTATTGTTAATGGAGTGACTGGTATTGTTGATTCAATTTCGCTTTTATCTGTCAGAGTGCATACTTTTGACAATCAGATGGTGCGCATTCCGAACTCCACAATCATCAATTCAAACCTCACAAATAATTCATATCATGATAAAAGACGAATTACGCTTGGAGTTTCCATAAGTTATGATGCTGATATGAAAACTGCACTTGAAGCACTAGAAAAGGCTCCTGCACTTTGTCCTACAGTTTTAGCAGAGCCAGCACCAGCAGTTTGGTTTGATGGTTTTGGAGAAAGTGGAATTGATATGACAGTTGCCGCATGGTTTAAGCCAGAAAATTTTTTGCAGACAAAAAATGATTTATTTATTGCAATCAAAAAAGTTTTAGATGAAGCGCAGATTGAAATTCCATATAATCAGCTCGATGTAAAGATGAAGCAATAATACAACTTGAAAAAAGTGTGTTTGTAATAATAATATTAAGGTCTGTCCCCTTTTTTACAAAAACGAGTTCTGTATTTTAAGGAAGGAAAATTGAATTACTTTGCAAACATGAATTGGGAATTTATGAAATCCCGATACAGTACAAAAGATAAAAGCCGTCATTTTTCTGTTCGTGATTATCATGATATCTTGTGTCCACCATCTGAAAAACCTGATTTCTTGCAAAAATATCTGGAACTGTCTGTTTTGAAACGTCTTGAAGGTATCAGTTTGCTTTGTGGTACCGACTGGACAAAACTTTATAACAATCGCATGCGTTATTCTCGACTGGATCACAGTATCGGTGTCGCATTAATCGTCTGGCATTTTACGAAAGACAAAGCACAGACAATTGCAGGACTTCTGCATGACATTGCGACTCCTGTTTTTAGTCATGTCAGTGATTTTCGTCATGGTGATGCTTTGACGCAGGAATCAACAGAAGCACCAACATCACAAATCATCAAAAATGATAAAAAACTTCAAAAACTTTTACACGCGGATGGACTTTCAACTGAATTTGTTGAAAACTATCACAAATATCCAATTGCAGATAACGAAATTCCTCGTTTGAGTGCGGATCGCCTTGAATATATGTTTCCTTCTGGAGCATCCTTGGACGGCTGCTGGACTTTTGAAGAAATCAAAAAATGTTATGAAAATATTCTTGTTTTGCAGAATGAAAACGATTTTCCAGAATTAGGTTTTGATAATGTGGAAACTGCAGAACTTTATTGTGAAAAATTTTGCAGTATCGGACATATTTTGCAGTTGAACGAAAATAAATTAACACTGCAACTGCTCGGTGAAATCATGAACATGGCTGTAAAACTGAATGTTTTGCAGGAAAAAGATTTCATGACACTTTCAGAAAAGCAGGCGATTGATAGAATTGAAAACTGGATTTCAACTGACAGACTTGCATTAAAACCAAAAAGTGAATATTCTGACAAACAACATCCCGAAGATTTAAAAATTCGCTTTACAAAGTATTATCTGACTTTTCGAAATATGGAAAAAATCTATCACACAGAACAAAAACTGCCAGAAAATCAATTTTTTTCAGTGAGTTTAAAAGTCAAACAACGATTTATAAATCCACTTGTAAAGATTTCTGACAGTCCTACTCTAGCACATAAAAATGTAATTTCATCCGCAAAAAGTGTGCAAAAAGCAGCACGTTTGAGTGACATTTCACCAGCATCCTCCAAAATTATCGAAGATTTTAAAAGCTTTTCGGATACAAAATTCGGCTGTGTAAAATTATACTTTTAAGTAAAACAAAAAACAAGGGTAAACAGGGGCAGACCTATTATTATTCTATTATTAGTTTCGCGATTTTAAAACAATTCAAATAAGGTCTGTCCCTGTTTTTACTGTAAAAACAGGGACAGACCTTATTTTTTTTAAACTTTTTTTTCATTTTTACGTATAAAATCGCACAGTTAAGTCTATATTATATATAGGAGTAATTAATGTCCCGAAAATCTAGAAAAAAGAGTGAATCTCAGATTTATCATGTAATTTTGCGCGGAAATAACAGACAGAACATCTTCTATAATGATGATGACCGTTATTTCATGCTAAACCGCATTCAAAAATACTCTGAACAGACTAATATTGAAGTATACGCCTACTGCCTTATGGATAATCATATCCATCTTCTCGTCGGAAAAGCAAATCCGAACCTCAGTAAGTTTGTTCAGAAGCTCGCAACTAGCTATGCCATGTATTTTAACAAAAAATACGACTGCTGCGGCCATCTTTTTCAAGGTAGATTTAAGAGTGAACCTGTAGAAACTGAGGAATATTTCAAAACAGTATTCAGATACATTCTTCAGAATCCACAAAAGGCAAATATCTGTAAGTTTTTTAAGTACAAATGGAGCAGCTGTCAGTTTGCGATAAATGAAACGATGGATTCTACAGATTCTTTTGTCAGCATGGAGTATGTTTTTGAAATTTTTCAGGATAAAACTTCGCTTAAAAAGTTCCTGCATACAGAAAATTCAGATTTATGCATGGAATATGGAAATGTTCCTGTGATGAGTGATGCCAAATGTTATGAATTAATCAAAAAAAGAGTAAAAATTAAAGAGCCATCTCAGATAAAAAAGCAGAGTCAGGAAAAAAAGAAAGAATTACTAATGTATCTGATACAGGAGGGGAGTAACATAACGCAAATTTCCAGGGTTACAGAGATTCCAAGACATATTTTGGCTAAATTGTAATGGATTTCTCACTTATGTTTTTATCTTTTTAATCAATCCTGTAATAATTTTGTTATGAAAAACTTGGACAATAGGACTATTTTAAGGGTGAAATGAGGTCTGTCCCCTGTTTTACCTGTTTTTAATTGCCACAGTGTTCTTTGAGCTGATTAAACAAGGTCTGTCCCTATTTTTTCAATATTTATTAAATTATCCCATTTTTACTAATGACAAGAAAAGCGAAACTATAGTATAATAAAAAGTAGTATTTAAAATCATATGGAGGATTTTATGAAAAACAAGTTTATTAGATTATTTGCATTCTTATGTTTTGCATTCACTTTTGTTTTTATGTCTTGTAACCAAGTGATTCCAGAAGATAATCAAAAGGACATTTCAGGATTACCGAACGCAAATGTTATCATTACATTACAGCCTGAGGCAGCAAGAACAATTTCGCCGGTAAATGGAACAAGTTATAAAGATGTATCAACCTGGACTGTTACTTTTAAAGAAACTTCGGGTAATGGTTACGATAATATTGTAAAGGAACTTTCAAAAAGTGATTCAACTATCAGTGTAACTATTCCTGTGGGAAGTTTTGATGTCATTTTGGAAGGAGTAACTGAAAAAAACACAGTAAAATATTATGGAAAAGCTTCATTTACAGTTACTGGAGATGAAACAGAATCAATTTCAGTTCCTGTTACCGTTTCGCCAAAGAAAACAGAAGGTGGTACAGGTTCTTTTACATATACATTGACTGTGCAAGATTATCCAAGTCCAGCAGAACTAACTTCTGTTTTAATTCCTTATGATACATCAAAGGAAAACATAACTTTGACAACAACTGAAACTGATTCAGCCAATCATGTTTTCACGATAACAGGTACTAACATTCCTTCTGGTTTCTATAAATTTTCAGTTAATTTAACAGCAGATGAAATTACAAAGGATGTCTTTGAATCATTTGATAATCTTGTAGAAATTATTGATGATACAGAAACTTCAGATACAAAGACAATCAATTATGTTTATGAAGGTGAAAAAGCATATTATGTTTCTAGTTCCGACAGAGCTACTGGAAATGGTGTTTTCGAAAGTATGCCAATAAACATTAATACATTACTTGAACGAAATGATACTGTTGCTACTGTCATAATGAATTTTGTTGATATCTCAGACACAACATATCCTCAAATTGATGTTTCAAAACTTCAGAATAAAACTTATGTAATACGAAAAATATATAATACAGATCTTTATAAAATTTCTAAAGATTTAGAAACAGGTATTAATATTACTTCTGTAGCTGAGGGTGGTTCAATAGATAGTAACTATACAATCAGTTTGATAGATTCAACTAAAACTACAGCAGATTCAAATACAGTAGTTAATATAACTAATGGAAGATCTATAAAATTATCGTTAGGTGGTGGTGTCACTGTAAAAACTTCAGAAGTTGCAGAAATTGACATTATCGAAAATGAATATAATGAAAGTTATTCTATTACAAATCAACCGCTGTTAATTGTTCCTTCAAGTGCAAAAGTCACTCTTAATTCTAATAAACCTACGGAAGGTTTTGAACTTTTGGGAAAAACAGATACAGATAATGAAGGAAATATGAATTATTACTTTGTAAAAGTGGGTAGCGCTGGTATTTCTATTATAGAGGCTACAGTACCAGACTTCTCTATTGTTGATGCCACAGATTCAATTTTGAGTTCGAAAAAGACTTACTATATAGGAGACACAGTAACTTTAAAAGCTAAACCGGATGGTGATTTTATTTATGATGAAGGAACTACATTCATGTGGTACGTGAATGGAAAAGAACAAGATAGTTCAACAACAGATACATTTAAACTTACTTTTGGAAAAGGTGATACAGCTGAAAATAATAAAATAATGTGTATTGCTTGTGCTAGTGGAGAATATAAATCTTTTGTTTCTGAAATTATTCCAATTGATCGAGTTGCGTTGCTTTATGATACATGTTCTAATGGTAATACTCGTGTAAGTTTTGCTAGAATTTCTGATTTACATACTACTACTACATCAGCAGGAGATATTCAAAAGGGTGATAATATTATTAATGTAATAGATTGTTTCATAGACTCAGACCAAAAGGTTTATACTCTGTACGAAAAGGGCATTAATTCTTGTTATTCTGAATCAATTTTTAATGGAACAGGATATGATTCTCCAGATGAATATTCTTTTGAGCTTACTGATTACACTCCACTTCAAATAAAGAAAGGTCTGGACGGAAATATTTATTTGTTGTTTAAAAATACTCTTAATTCTACGTATGAAATTAAGCGAGTAGAAGCTGATTCTTCTAGAAATATTACTTTTAATAAGACTTCTGTAGAAGCTTTCGAAGGTAGTGGAACAACATTCTTTGTAGATGAAAGTAGTAATGTTTATTACATCAAAGAAACTACTAAAACTGTAACCGAAGGAGAAATTCAGACTACTAAAAAATCTGTAAAATTGATGAAAAATAGTTCTGGAACTGAAGAGCAGGTTGGTGCTGAAATTATGTCATTTACTTTAGGACAGCCAGGAGGAAGTATCGCAGGAACAAATCCTACTAATCTATTTATACATAAAGATCCTGAATTTACAGATATGAGAATCATCGATGACAAATTATATCTATTAATAAGGCATTTAAATAGCAAAAATTATTATTCTTATAGTACAGGTTGTGTAGTTATTATTGATATGAATAATAATGAAACTTCAGTTGCTGGTTGGGATGAAAATAAATATATACCAGAAACAGATTCTTATACACATGATAGTAACACTTTCTATGGTCCAGATAAAATTGTTGCTATCAAGCCTAAGAAGATAGTAATCGCAGACGATGGTGTTGAACATGCCTCACTTTATAACCCAAAACAGAAACAGCGTTTTGTAGTTTTTGATTTGGAAACAAACACTATAACAGATTTAATAGAAACCCCTGAAGGTATTAACTTCTCAGACAGTACAACTGGTTCATTCTTTTATTAAATGAAGTTTTAATCTCATTTTAAGTCAAAAGACCTTGTGGCAACCATTTTGCTGCAAGGTCTTTTTTTTATTTTACCTTAATAAAAAGAGGGACAGACCTTAATAAAACTGAAAGGTCTGTCCCTCTTTTTACACCCTAACCTTTTTATTTATCCTTAAGTGTGCTATAATCATTTTTATTATGAATGATAACATCAAAAAGATTGTAGAGATATTCACAAATGAAGCTGGAAAAAGGCTAATTGGACAAGAAAATCTTGTCACCAACATTTTAATTGCTTTTGTAGCAGGCGGTCACGTTCTTTTAGAAGGAGTCCCAGGTCTTGCTAAAACTCTTACTGTCAAAACCGTGGCTCAAATGCTTGGTCTTGATTTCAAAAGGATTCAGTTTACTCCAGATTTACTTCCTGCCGATATTACTGGTACATTAATTTATGAACAAAACAAAGGTGCTTTTTCAGTAAGAAAAGGTCCTGTTTTTTCTAATATTATTCTTGCCGATGAAGTAAACCGCGCTCCTGCAAAAGTACAATCTGCTATGCTTGAAGCCATGGAAGAACATCATGTAACAATCGGAGAGAAAACCTATGAATTACCTTCTCCATTTTTTCTACTCGCAACTCAAAATCCTATTGAACAAGAAGGAACTTATAATCTTCCAGAAGCTGAGTTGGATCGTTTTTTGATGAAACTTATCATTGATTATCCATCTGTTGATGATGAAATAAAAATCGTAAAATCCTGCGGAAATGCATCTTCTATTACAGTAAACCAAGTTATTTCAGCTGATGATTTTAATTCAATGGTTTCTGCAAGTGAAAATGTAAATCTAGATGATAAAATCATAAAATACATTGTTTCAATATTAAATGTCACCCGTCCAAATTCCGTTATTACTAATCGTGGGGAACATTTTGCCAACTCAAATACCAGTATGTTTGGTTCAAAATCCAGTGACATCACAAGAGCCATTCAATTTGGAGCATCTCCGCGAGCTGGTATTGCTATGGCAAAATGTGCAAAAGTAAAAGCTCTTTTTGAAGGCCGCGATTTTGTATTACCTGAAGATATAAAAGCTGTGGCTTGCAATGTTTTACGTCATCGAATAGTTTTGTCCTATGAAGCTGCTGCAGATAATGTTCTGCCAGATGATATTATTAAGCGAATCTTAGATTTTGTTCCAATTCCTTGATTTTCTATGTCTGAATTTTTTATTGATGATACAAGTTTAATAAAAAAAGCCTCATATCTAAAAATTAGGGCACGTGAATTAGCCGAAAGTTTTAAGTCTGGAAATTTCCGATCTCTTTTTCGAGGACAAGGAATTGAATTTGAAGGAGTACGTGATTATATTCGTGGTGATGATGTCCGTACAATAGATTGGAATGTCACAGCTAGAATGGGACATGCTTTTGTAAAGGTTTTTGAAGAAGAACGTGAGCTTCAAGTTTTATTGATAATGGACAATTCTGAATCCATGATGATAAAACATGATAAAAAGTCTAAATTTGAAATTGCTCAGGATGCTTCTGCGTTAATTACTATTGCATGTGAATTAAATTCTTGTTCGCTTGGAGCAATTTTTTTTGATGGACAGATAAATTTTTGTACAAAACCCTTGCTTAATAAAAGTCAGACAATGCTTATTCTAAATAAAATATCCCAAAAAAATGAAACTCCTGTGAAAGGTTCTGTTTTAGACTCTGCATTGATTAGTGCTTCTAGAATTCTCAAAAAACGTTCTTTAGTTTTTATCTTTTCTGATTTTAGATCAGAAGGATGGCAAAAAGCTCTGGTTGCACTTGCAAAAAAAAATGATGTACTTGCATTCAATATTTTTGATTCTTTTGATTATCAATTCCCTGAACTTGGTAGTGTTGTTTTTAAAGATGCAGAAACAGGTTCAAAAATGATTTTACCGACTACATCAAAAAAATTCCAAAAAAGCTGGCAGAATTTTAATCATCAGAAATTGCAAAACTGGAAAGAATTTTGTTTAAAACATGGCGTTATTCCTGTGATAATGAATACTAAAGATGAACCTCTGGAAATTCTAAACAATGTTTTGAAAAAGGGAAAATGATGGCAAATATAAAAGCACAGCAGATTTTAGTTCCAATGCAGGTTTATATTGGCGATGAAGCAGAACTAAGATGTACATTTAATTCAAATAATTCTAAAATCAAAAAACTTCTGGAAAATAGCACAGATGGTTCTGTTTACTTGAATTCATCAAATTTTGTAGAACCAGTTAATTTATCAGAATATGATATTTCTCAAATGAAACTGGAATTATCAGGTGTCGATTTTTTTCAATTAAAAATCAATTTTACACCTTGGAAAATCGGAACAATTCAGTTTCCGTCTATCAATATTGAAGGAGAACTTATTGATTTTTCCCCTGTGCATATCATGTCGATTGTGGAACAAACAAATACTACATCTTTAAAAGAAGGACTGTCCCCTTTGCTATTACCCAATACAACATATAAAATATTTGCTTTTATCATTTTAATAACGATTTTTATTATCATAATAATCAGACTTTTCATAAAACGTGGAAAAATTCTTTTTTTTATAAAAAATCAAATTATTAAATACAAAAATCTAAAGAATAAAAAAAAGACGATTAAAAATCTGGAAAACCTTAATTCAAAAAAAGAAATGAATGACCAAGAATTTGCACAAAATTTTCAGCAGATTATGCGAAAATATTTGCAGATTCATTATAACTACCCTTTCATGAATTGTGTAACTTCGAAACTGGAAAACGCTTTTTCTATTATCTCTAAAGATCTTTTTTCTGAAGAAAAAAAAGAGAATTTCAGTTCGCTTGTGGGATTCTTTGTGCGTACAGATTTTATTAGATTCAGTGCTAAAGGCAAATTTCTCCCGGAAGAAAGACAAAAAATCATTGATTCAACTAAACAAATAATTCAATTTTTGGAGCAGCCTGATGATTGATTTTCAAAATCCCTACGGATTAATTTTGCTTTTTTGCATTCCGCTTTTTTTTCTGCTCCGCAAACTTGGAATTTTAAAACAAATCACATTTACTGCAGTTTTAGCAGATTGGAATGGTAAATTTTTCGAATGGCATGGAAAAATATACAGAATATTTACAGCTCTTTCTAAAATTCTTACTGTCTTAGGATTTGTTTTATGCGTTTTTGCTTTTGCTGATCCTGTTATTTCAGAACAAGAAAAAATATATACTTCACTTGGTACGGATATTATTTTTGTTATTGATTGTAGTCCTTCCATGGCTGCAAAGGATATGAATAATGAATCCAGACTCGAAGCTTCCAAAAAATCAATCTTTTACCTTTTGCAAGAAAGTAAAGGGAGCAGATTTGGTCTTGTGGCGTTGGGAACTAATGCTTCTGTTGAAGTTCCAGTAACTTCTGATTTAGATTTTTTCATTCAGCAAGTAGAAAACATTTCTGTAGGTCAATTGGGTGATGGTTCAGCAATTGGTGATGGTGTCAGTACTGCAGTATGCCATTTGCTTTCTTCAAAAGCTCCAGGGAAATGCATAGTTTTACTGACAGACGGCGAAAACAATGCGGGTGAAATCCATCCTGAAACTGCTGCAAAACTTGCTGTGGATAACAACATTTCTATTTACGTTGTGGGAATTGGTTCCAAAGGCAATGTTCCTATAGAATATATTAATCCAATAACTGGAAAAAAATATTCAGGATATTTAGATTCGGATTTTAATCCTGCCTCGCTTAAAAAAATAGCAGAGATTGGCGGAGGACATTACTACGAAACAAAAACTATCAATGAACTTAATGATGTTTTACACAGTGTAATTTTGATAGAAAACTCGGTTCAGAGTTATGTTTATGAGATTAAAACAATAAGACTCTACAAAAAAATTATCTTTCTGGCAATCATACTTTTTCTGGTAGTTCTTTTTATTCGTTATTTTATATTAAACCAGACAAAATTAATTAAATATAAAAAAGACCTTTTATTACGCGAATTTTTATTAATATTTTCACTTTTATTTGTATTTTTTGCACACATGGGAATCAGCTGGGGAACTTATGTTGCGCCAATCCAAAAAAGTGGAAACAGTGTTGCAATGGTTTTTGATATTTCATACAGTATGATGGCAAAAGATGGACCTGAAAATTCATCAAGACTTCAAGCGGCTTCTGTTTATGCTAAAAAAATGTTAACCAAAATGCCAGATGTTAATATATCAGTTATAACAGCAAAAGGTGATGGTGTGATTTCAATTCCATTAACACAAGATTTTTCACTAATTGAATCTTTTTTAGATGTGATTTCACCTGACCTCATGACAGTTCCTGGCACAAGTCTTGGAAAAGGAATATTAAAAGCAAAAGAAAGTCTAAAAAACGCAAGTAATTCTGTCGGTCAAATATGGGTTTTTACAGATGGAGAAGAAACTGACGGTGAATTACAGAAAAGTCTGGAAATTTGTGCAAAAGATGGAATTCCTGTCGTAATTATTGGATTTGGAACTGAAAATCCTGTAAAAACCTTGGCAGGAGATGGAAAAACAATGATAGAAACATCTTTACATCAAAAAGAACTGGAACTTTTGATTGCTAAAACTGTTGAAAAACAAAAGCTTTATAGAAGAAAATCAGAAATATTTTATATAAATTCACAGGAAAAAGCGTCAGGATCAAAAATTTTGGCTAATCTAAAAAAATCTGACAAAGATAATATTATTACAATATATGAATCAAAACCAGTTGAGCGGTTTAAGTTTTTTCTGCTTATATCATTCTGTTTATTCTGCTTGAGCTTTATTTTAACAGAAGGTAATTTTCAAAAAAAACAAATAAAAAATTCAAAAAGAAGGAAATCTATCAATCTACTGAATTCAAACTTCTTTTCTTCTATTAATTTTTTCATTTGCATTTCTTTTATTTTTCAGTTTTTTACCGGATGTTCTTCAGAAACAATTAATATTTTACAGGGAACACAATATTTTAAACAAAAAAAATATCAGGATTCATCTATATGTTTTATGGAAGCAGCAGAAAATTCTGCACAAAAACAAAATCAAAAAGTATTACCATATGCTTTGTACAATTTAGGAACTGCATATTCAATGCTTGCTGAACAAGATGCTGCACTAGAAAAATACAATCAGGTTCTTTCAATGCAAGATGTCTCACAAGAATTAATATATTCAGTCTATTTTAATCTTGGAATTATGTATTATAAAATTGGTGATTTTAATGCAGCGTCAGAAAATTTTAAGCAAGCCATCAAAATTGATAATACAAAAACCGATGCTAAAATCAATATGGAAATGTCAATGCAGATGATTGAAGCTCAGACTCGACAAAATGAAAGCAAAGTAAATCCCGCAAGTCAAAATCAAAATACAAAAAATGATACAGAAGAAAAAATATTTAAACATATTAAGGAGAATGATAAAAAACAATGGAAAAATGCGGAAATAAATCAAAACCAAAATCTTGCAGACGACTATTAGTTTTTATATTATTGATTTTCATAATAATGTCAAAAACTCATTCCCAATCTCAGAATAATGAAATAGAAAATTTTGATTTTTTTTTCGTTCCCACACCGAATCAGAATTTTTATGAAAATGAAGATATAAGTTTCGAATTATACCTCGAAAACATAAATTCTAATGAAATTGAGCTTGTATCTTATAATTTGCCAGATAATGTAAAATTACGTTTGTTTAAAAAAATGGAAAAAAATGGAACTGTGATTAATGTCTGGTTGAATTTTACGCAATCAGGTGAATTTGAACTTGAAGATTTTATTTTTTCTTTTTCCTCAAATGAAGATGAACCCTCTAATTCACAAAATTTTCATGTAAAATTTCCAGAAATTTTGATTACACCAGACCTTTCCATACAAAAACCAGAAATTTATATCTGTTTTGATGACAAAAATACTATAAAACTTGACAAAGAAACATCAACAGAAAAAGATAATCCAGTAATAATCTGTCAAAAACAATACGATGACAAGTTTTCGTTTACTATATTTGTTAAATATGCTTTTGACATTTTACATTTTGATTATGAAATTCCTAAAAACGCTATTCTTACACAGACAATTTTTTTTGAACACTCAAAAAGCAGTCTTAAAACTGAAAGCGAAGAATATTCAGAACAATTATTTCCAATTGCCTCATTTGATATGGTTTGTCTTCAAACAGGAAAAACTGAATTTCCAAAAATTTCCATACAATTGGAAAACTTTCAACATCAAAAAGAAAAAATAATACTTGAAAATTATGCTGTTGAAATACTAAATTACAAAAAAAATCATAATATAAAAGAATCAAAAATGTTTGACTCTGCTTTTGAAGATTTAGAACCCCAGAAACAACAATCTCAAAATACTACATTACAAATTCTTTCATCTGAAGAAAAAAATTTAGACGATTGCATAAAACTCGCCAAAGAACTTAAATCAAAACACCAAAAGAAAATATTAAAAATTTTTGGAATAACTTTCATTTTGTTAATCAGCCTACTATTATTATTTTTAAAAAAAATTAAACACAAAAAAAGTTCTTTAGCTATTTTTTCAATTTTTTTCGTCATTCTTATACTGATTTTTATTATTTTATTTCTGAATGATAAAAATGCAGTTTTTCTGGGAGGGACAGTTCATTCAATTCCAGATGAAAAATCAGCAGAAAAAACGTACATAAATGCAGGAACTCCTATAAAAATAATTAAAAACTCTGGCATATGGTCATTTATTGAGTTTACTGAAGAAACAGAAGATTCTATAAATCATAAAAAAACAGGTTGGTGTAAAAAAGAATGTATCAGTTCTAATCTGCCGTCACAATAATTTCATTCCAACAATTGTGTAACTGTTTGAGAAAAGTTTTGTGGATTTTCCAAAAAATCGTACATCGCGGCTGCAGAAACAAGTTTACGTCCATATTCTCGAGTTTCTGTGTAAGGAAGTGTTTCTAGAAATAAATCCATTGGAAGTTTGCTTTTAGTTCCAAACTCTGCAAGAGAACTTTTGAGCCAGCGGCGTACTCTTGTTATTCCTGCATTGTACGAAAAAAATGCCTGCAAAAGTGAATTATCACAACGATTTAACAGTTCTGCAAGATAATATGTCCCGATTTGAAGATTTGTTTCCACGTCCACCAGCGAATAATCTGTGATTTTTAGTTTTCTTGCAACATCATTTGCCGTAAATTCCATAAGTTGGGTAAGTCCCACTGCTCCAACGGCACTTTTTATATTTGGGTCAAAAAAACTTTCACTTCGTACAAGTGCATACATTACATTTGGTGAAATCATATATTCAGCGGCATATTTTTCAATTTCGTCACTATAGCATGATGGAAAAACAAGTTTCATTTCTTTTCTTGTAAGAATCTCTGTTGAATAATTGTAAGTTTTTGCAGCAATGCGTAAACTTTGTGTGTAAAATCGGTTTTTGGTGTCAGTTTTTCCACAATTATACAGAAATTCAGCAAGGTAAAAATTTGTTTTTTCTGATAAATCTGGAAAATAAGTCTGCCATTCTTCGTAAATCAATTCTGGAAAACCAAAAATAACATAGCCTTCCATCAGTAAATCTGCCAACTGTTCATTTTCTTTCGTCATTTCAGACATTTTTTTGTTTCGCTTTTCTTTTGACATAACTGGACTGAACAAAACTTTGTGCAATTGGTTTTCATCTAAGTTTAAATGACTGGCAGAAATAATTTTATAATAAAGTGAATTTCCAGATTGAATTGCGCGCAAAAATGCTTCATTGATTTGTTTTTCATCAGCATTTGTTATTTTTTCTTGAGCAAGTCGTGCAAATATATAAGCAAATTTAGCGACCGCTTCATCTGTTGCAAAACCGTCTATTTTTTTGTAAATAATTTGGAATTCTTTCCATCGGGCAGACGAAAGCAAAGTTACCGAAAGTTTATCAAAAAAATCATCAAAATATTCGGGATTATGAAATTGTTTTGCGTAGTCTTGAATATTTGCAACTAAAAAATCTAATTGATAATCAATCATTGTATTCAAAAGATACCAAAGAGCATTGTCTTTTTTACTGTCTGAATCTGCTGCTTCAATGGCATTTTCAAAACACTCTCTTGATTTCGCAAGGTATGTCCCTGTTTTTTCAAATAATCTGCCTGCATAAAACCAAAAATAAAAACTTACGGGAGTGTTTTTAAAATAATCAGCCAATTCCATAAAGTTTTGAGCATTTTTCAAATAATCTGAACTTCCATGTAAACAGGCTTTGCCCAAATCAGAAGCAATCTGTTCACAGGGCTGCAAATCTCCATTTTTCAGAAAATCTATAACTAATGGAACCTGCGAATAAGTATATGTATAATTTCGCTTATAAAGTTCTATCCTGAAATTCATGATAAAAGGATTAATAAGTTCTTTTTGATTTTCCCAATTCACAGATAAATCTATAAAATCAGTATGATTATAAACATCTCTGTAAAACTGATAATGATCTTTTGATAAACTCCGCTTTGTATACCAATCAAAAACTTCACTTTCGTAAGATCCAGCTTCCAGTTTTTTCAAAGCCGTCAGTCTGATTTTAATCAATTCGTTATCATCATTCTGCAAATCCAAATTATTCGTATATTCATAAATCAAAGAATTTTCATTATATTGACAAAAAACTCTGGCAGCTTCAAGCAGACTTTGTTTATCATTTGGAAAAAGTTGTGTCAGTTTGACAGCAGAATATATTCGTTCCTGGACAGTTCCCACCTGGCAGAGTTTTTGTGCACTTTTTTTTGCAAAAATCTTATCTCCCTTTTTGATACAGCGTTTAAATTTTGCTTGTGCTTCTTTTACTTTATTTTCATTATTCTGATCAAGCAGTTTCAGAGCCAAAAAATAATCAGTATTTGCCCCGAACTTTTTGACATTTTCATTCTGTGCACTGCACCCAAGATTTTGAATAATGAAACAAAAAAATGTTGAAAAAATGAAAATTCTGATTATTTTTGACTTCAATATTAATTCCTTTGTAATTACTTTAAAATCACTTTTCAAAAAATTATTCTGCCGGAATTGTGATATATGTTCCAGAAATAATGTAGTCTGGATCTTTTATATGATTAAATTTAGCAATATATTTATATCGCCATGGATTTTTATAATAAGTATCAGCAATATCCCACAAGGTATCACCCCATTTGATTTTGTAGTTAATATCTTTTGGTTTTTCAGGTGTAACAGGCGGCTGTTCTGGTACAACAATTTCAGCCTGTTCAACAACTACAACTTCTTCTTCCAGAGCTGGTGGTGCTACTGGTTCACTTATTTCAGGTTCCGGCTCAATTTCCAGTTGTTTTTCAATTTCTGCAACAGGTTCTTGAATTTCAGAAGATGCAGATGATGATTCTTCAACTGCTATTTCAGTTGTTTCCTTTTGAGTATTTCCTTTGTGCAAAAGATTATATTTCGAAGGTACGATAAAAAGAATCAGTAAAGTTGCAATCACACAGATAATTGCACAAATAATGCAGATAATGACAGGAACTTTTGTCTTCTTTTTGATTTTTTCATCTTCACCTGATTGACCAAGCTCAGTTTCCTTGTCATACAATCCAGTAAAACTAAGCGGACCTTTTGCAGAAGATGCAGGTGCGGCAGTCTCATTATTATCCGAAATTGTTCCAAAATCACTGATAAAATCATTTTCAAGATTATTGTCATCTAAAGAGATTTCATTGTTATCGAACGCAATTTCATTAAAAGAATTATCGTTTATTGAATCCAAATCAAAAGGACTGTCCCCATCATTATTTCCATAATTATTTTCATCATTATCACTGTCATTGAAAGAATCATTAAATGTATTATCAAAAGAATTTTCATCAAAATCTGTTTCAAATTCTTTGTCAGAATCATTTTTTTCCAGAGGATTGTTAATATCAAAAAAATCTTCTGGCATTTGATTGCCTGTTTGATTAAAATCTTTCGCTGCATTTTCCAAAGTTTCCTTTGAATCCTCTCCCGGGAAATCAAAATTCAATTCAGGAAGGTCTGAATCATCAGAAATTTCATCTTGAATATCTATTTTTTCTTCGGGAGTTTCGTTCAAATCAATTTCCTGCACAACTTCCATATTTTCTGTATCATTCAGATTTTCTTCTGGCGTTTCTTCTTCGATAGTTTGAGTTACGTCTGTATCATCTGGCCAGATAATCTTTTCATCAGTTTTATCTGCTGGAATTACTACATCATCAATTGATTCAAGTTTCTTTTGTCTGTTGATTTCGTCATCGGCAGCTGGTGTAAATGCGATAATTGTGTTATTTTTGTGTTCAACTTGATTTTTATTTTCAACAGGAGTTTCGTTTTCTGCAGAATTGTTTCCTTCCGTTTCTTCTGACTCAATCTCCACTTTTTCTGATTCATTTTTTGGGAAATCCATTTCATTTCCACGAATTTTTTCAGCCATTGCTAAAAATCCGTGTTTTCTCGCTTTCGGCTTTTCTTTAGAATCAGCAATTTTATATTCATCTGTAGTTAATCTTTCTTCAATAGTTCGTGAAACAAGTGTTATTGTGGTTTTACTTTGATTACCAGTTTCAGAATCCTTGATTTTTGCAGAAAGTTTATTATTTTCATCAATCGAAACTGTAAATGAAATATCTGGTTCACCATTTGGATGAGCCACCAGATTTTCTATCTGAAGGGAATCAACATATTCTGCATCTTCCATTGAGCAGATTTTTGAACGATATAAATCAACCATTACTTTTGTTTGATTATTGTGGGCAGTTGTTAAATCCAACTGTTTTTCAGAATTTGAAAATTCTTCCAGAACTGGATAAAATGAACCGTCAGCAAGTTTAATTCCAATAGTTCTCATGTGATTCTCCCATAAAAACTTCGCGTTAGCGATTACACAGGAGGCGCAAAATCCAAGTTTATGAAGTGCAACGCACGAAATAAACTTGTGTGATAAAAATTACACGGATGTAATTTTTATCATACCTCCCATATTTTCTCGACCAAAAAAAACGCCAAAAAAATGATTTCTTCTCTTATTTTTAATATCGGAAATATTTTTATTTTCAATATAGGAAAATTTAACATTTTAAACTGGAAAATTCAAAAAATTTTTTTCAAATAATTTTTTCCACTAAGTCCTTTTATTTCCACTGTTCTTCTATACTTTTTATCAGTTGTTCTTTTGAAATTCCGTTTTTTTGAGCTTCCTGACAGACATTTTTTGCTAAAACTACTACTATTTCTTCTTTTTTTTCCAGGATTTCAGATTTTTGAAGTGTATTTACAAAAGTGCCACTGCCTGCCACAGTTTTGATAAACCCCTGTTTATCAAGTTCCTCCCATGCCATTTTTACGGGGATAACACTTATGCGTAGTTGATTTGAAATCTGGCGAATTGCGGGAAGCTTTTCGCCAGGTTTTAAGGTTCCGTTTATAATTTGAGAACTAATTTGAGTAACAATCTGAGAATAAATCGGTACTTTCGAAGAAGAGTTAATCACAATATCCATTTGTAATCAAAAATAGATAAGAAAAATCATCAAAATCCAATCTGATAAAGATTACAAATCAACTTTCTCGAACAGAGATGCACTTTTTTTGTATGTCAAAATCCAACCACCAAAGAAAACCAAAATTCCTACACAAAGAATAGGAAGTTGTTTGATTTGTGACTGAGCGTCAATTCTATCAAGCATCTGGAAAAACTCGATATTAAAACTATTTTTAGTCCAAATCGGAAACTCAATAATCAAATAACAAACCCAAAATGCAACACTTGCTTTAAAAAATGGGCGACCAGATTTTTCTGCTTTCTTGTAAAAACTTGTAAAGAAAATAAAGTTAAAAATTGTAAGCAAAATCAACACAAAACCGTAAAATGCCACATTTGAATCAATTCCAGCCTGATTTCCCTGTGGAACAAGTTTTTTTATCAAAATTGCAAAAGGGATTGTAAACAATGCACCGGCAATTTCATAAACGCAGACAAGAATACATCTTGATTTAACCATATCCTTTTTTGTGATTGGTAAAATCATTGAATACTGAATATCCTTGTTCAATTCTGCATTGTTAAAAATAAAGAATATGCTCAAACAAAGATAGAAAAATGGAACATAACAAGGATAATTCGGGATAATAATCATCGCAACAAAAGCCAAAAACAAATAATTTACTGATGAAAGACACAGTTTGATTTCTTTTTCCAAAAAGTTTCTCATTTTTTTTCCTCTAATCTCTAATTTCGGATGTTTTACATTCTGAATAATCAGCGTTCTGTGTGAACCATAATTTCTTCCATCGAAGGCTGTGTAATTTCACATTTCGTAAATAAATCTTTGTCAGATTTTAAAATCATACCTTCAAAACCAAAATTATGCTCGTGAACACCAATTACTTTTGATTTTAATTCATCAGTTAAATCTTCTTTCTTGCCGTTTACAAGGAGATATTTATCTTTAAAACTTACAACATCACAAGAATCAAGAATTTTTCCTTTTTTGATATAAGTGATATAATCAGCACACTTTTCTAAATCTGAAATAACATGTGTAGAAAAGAGAATACTGTGTTCACCGTCTGCAACATAATCTTGAAAAAGAATCACAAGTTCATCTCGGCTTACTGGATCAAGTCCACTTGTAGGTTCATCCAAAATCAAAAGTTTTGCATCATGACTCATTGCAAGTGCCAATTGATATTTAACTTTCATTCCTGCAGAAAGATTTTTGATAAATTTATTTTCATCCAGATTAAATTTTTCAAGTAGATTTTTATATGTTTCATCACTCCAGTTTGAAAAAAACTTTTTTGTAATGTCCGTAACCTGTTTAATTTTTTTGGAATTGTAAAAACCATCAAGCCCCGAAACAAAACCAATACTATTTTTCACAGCAAACTCATCTTTTTCAATGTCAAAACCATTTATTGAAACTTTTCCACAATCTGGATGTACAAATCTGAGCATAGATTTAAGTGTTGTAGTTTTTCCAGCACCATTTCGACCAATAAACCCCATAATGTAACCTTTCTCCAACGAAAAAGAAACATTGTCCAATTTAAACGTCGGATAAGTTTTAGAAAGGTTTTCTACTTGCAAAATATTCATAACCACCTCTACTGAATAACAAAAAAAGTGTGTATATTAGATATACACACTTTAATGCTACGAGAATGATTTGTCAAGTTAATTTTTTTAATCTTTAAAACTGAAAAACAATTCAATCTGAAAAAAACTGTCTGTCCATTCAGTGAGTAAAAAAATTTTTATTATTTTTGTGCAGCTTCCAAAACTCCATAAAATGCTGGTTTACAAGTAAAACTATTTCTAAAAAGCAAAGGATATTGAGTGTAACCATTGTATTCATCCAAAGCATTTAGCCATGTACCTTCATCATTTAATCCCCAAATAGTCACTCCTTCAATTCCATTCTTATCAGCTGTTTTACGATTTCTTATAAACATATTAAAATACTGATTGTAAATAGCCTTTAAACGTAAATCACTGTTTGGAGATTTTCCATTTGCAATATCAAGTTCTGTTACTTGAACATTAACACCTTTTTCTACAAACATTTGAACAGCTTCTTCAAAACTATCTTTTCCAGTAATAGCAGGATAATCAACTTTTACATGAGACTGCATACCAATCACATCAATTCTAGCATCAGGTGTCGCTTTGATTTCATCAATAAGCTTACAAATTGCCTTACGTTTTTGTTTAGCATAACAACCATAATCATTATATGCAAGTTTTACATCCTTAGGAGCATATCGATTTGCATATCTAAATGCATTAATAATATATGTTTCATCTTTATAAATTTTTGTCCAGCGACTACTGTTTTCCGGTCTCACCCATGAAGAATCAGTTGCATTATCAGAAATAGCTTCGTTCACCACATCCCATGTTGTAACAATTCTTTCACCATTATTATTTGTATCTTCCCAATCCTTAATATGATTTAAAACTGTCTTTATATACCATTCAAGACGTGCATTCATTTCATCAATAGAAACGAGCTCATTTGAACCAGTTGACCCCCAGTCTTTATAGAAAAACCACTCTGGCGTCTGATTATGCCATACAAGAACATGACCACGCATTTTAAGACCATTATTCTTACAAATATTCAAACATCTATCTACAGTAGAAAATTTTGGCGGATTCAGTGGAACTTTATATGATTTTCCATCCTCACCAGTAAAATCAGTAAATTCAGTAGGTCGATTCCATGCAAAAATAAAATCTGGTTTAAACTCGTTACCCATAGTTATACAATCAGCATGATAAGCAAGTCCCTGTTGTACCTGTTTACGAGCCAACTCTTCATTGTAAGTTACTGCAAGTCCAAAATAATCAAAATAATCTTTGTACGCTTCTTTCAAACTTGGAGCATCCATCCAATTAAGTGCTTCAAATTTCTGTTCACCAAGTCCATCACCAGAAAGTTTCAAAGAAAAGTTTTTGATATAGATTTTTGTGTTTTCTTTATCAAGTGTTGAACCAGAAATGTAAAGAGAACGTTTTTCCCCCAGAACAATGAACATATTGCTTGAAACTTTTACCCATTCACCAGAAGGCACTTTTTCATTATAAAGTTGAGGTAATCCTGCACTGATTTCGTTAATCATCCATGTGATTTCCGTTGTTGAAGCATTTGGATTTTCTACAAGCATTTCACAATCGAATTCAAGATAGAGTGCAATGTTTGCATAATCAGCAAGACTTACGCTTACAGGATTATTTTTCGTTGCAAGTTTTAAATCTGCAATAGTTACATTATCAAAACCCCCATATTTCTTATTGAAAAGAATAGCCTTACCATCTTCATCCACTCTGGTAACAGTAAGACTGCCATCATCGTTTTTTACAACCTTTGGAGTTTTCTCTGCTTTAGTACATCCAAAAAGACCAAAAAAAATTGCAACTGTAAAAATACAGTAAATTGTGTTTTTTAAGTTTTTCATTTCCTTTTCCTATTTTCTTTTTCTCTAATTATATATCTAATTCCCTAAAAAAATAATAGGGAATATTACTGACAAGATTGTTATTCTATTGGCGTCCAATTATATTCAAACCTACCCAGACTTTTCACAAATGCTCCAGAAGATGCATCTTTATTTTCCACACTGAATTCCAAATGCGGAATAATAATCAACTTATCACTTTGATTTAAAGCTTCTTTAAATTCCTGCGGAGTTTTTCCCAAACTGCTTGAGTCACTCATAAAATCTTTTCCTGTTTGAATATAATCATTTACATTTGATTCGGTTACATTAAAATTATAAATCCACTTCATATCAGCATCATAAACATTCAAACACAACAATTTATATGAATATTTTGAAGAATCGTTGAACATATTAAAAGGATTTGAATTCAGTTTAATAATTCGCTTTGCACCCTCTGCATCATCATTTTCTTCATAAAGAACTTTGAAATCAGAAACTGTTTCTGAATCTGAAAGTTGCATTTCCGATGTTTTATCCGCAACAATAGCCACAGTTTCAAAAACTTTTCCATTAGGAGCAACAGTAAATTTATACTTAGAGCCTGCTTTTGTAAAAGGATAAATAAAAGATAAAGTGCCAGTTTCAGTCTGATTAATCAAATTATTTCCATTATGAATAAATGAGAATGGTATACCAGTTTCTTTTCCGTCTTCGATTATATCAACTGCAGAAGTCAGCCAAATATCCATTGCTCCAGTCTTTTTGAGTGTAACTTGAATACCATTTTCAACATTTTCAACACTTATGTGGTCAGAAAACTGAGGATATTTTTTCAACTTAACAGATTTTACTTTCGCCTTTTTTTTGCCTTCATTTGCTGTTATGTGAGTGCGAATTTGAATATCTGTAATTGGTTTTGAAATATCCCAAGCTGCATTTTCTGGAAGACTAAAGGAATGATTTGTTCCATCAAGATTTATTTCAAAAACATTTGTTTCAGTTTGATAATCTGATTCATAATGAAATCTGCATCCATCTTGTAAAAGATTTACCGATAAAGAATCATCAGGATATTCTGAATCAAATTCTATACGAATAACATCCCATTCAGTCAAATTTAAGTTTTCAACATACCATCCTACAGCTGGATATTCCTCTCCATCCTCAAAACTCCATTCAATAGTTCCATCATAAGATACTGTTGCTCCTCCAAATCCTATTGAAGTTCCGAATTTATGCCCCAAAATTGCAGTGTCTGTTTCTTCATAAATCGAATCATAATCTACAGTTGAACTTACGTCTTTTGTAATCCAAATTCTTTGTGTTTCATCATCTACATTTTTATAATAATCAACCACAGAATAAATCTTTCCATCTTGAATAGAATTATATACATGATAAAGTTCTCTATTAAAATCCACATCCTTAAATGCATCTGGAGCAGTAAATTTTATCACTCTACTAGATAAATAATTTGATGAACCGTCTTTAGTGATGCCAGAAATCAAAGATAGTACATAACCATCACAACCTTGAGATTTCAAATATTCCATAAATTTGCTGCCAGGCTGCGTCATTTTTACAACACCATTTTCAATTCTAACATCAGAATGATGATATTCATCTTTATCCTGCTGATACAAATAAGATGTACCAGAAGCATCATTTTTTCCATAAGCAAAATATATTTTTACGGTATCTTTTGGAGTTTCTAATAACTTCACACTATAATTTATTTCAAATTCTTCATCCGCCTTAATATTCTGTTTTACAGGTGTTAACCTGTCCTCTTCTGAAATCAAATCCGTCCAATTTTTATTGGAATAATTATCTATTACAAGGAAATGAAGATTTTGAATATTAGTATCACACTTTCCTTTCCATTTTAGATTCAGAACATCATCTTTCTTTGGAAGCCCGTCTTTGAAACAACTTGAAATATCAAATGCCCCACTTTGATAATAGCAATATCTTTCATCCCCATATTCACTATTATCTGCAATATATCCATCTCCAACAATATCTGAAATATCAATCGTCCATGTATTGAATTCTTCTTTCGAATCCTCTGGTTCATCTTCGGCTATAATTTTTTTCAATTTAATAAATACATCCGTGGATTTTCCTGCAATAATCTCAGCCTTTTCATATTTTCCTTCATAAATCACATTTTTTGGGGCAGATGACAAATAAGCTGAAATCACTATATCATATAACCCAGGACTCAATTCATAAGAATAAGTTTTTCCCTTCATTCCAATATCTGTTATCACTTTTTTCGTATCATAATTTGTGATAGTGATTGTAAATTCCAGAGAATCAATATCAATAGAAGTATTAGTATTGGCAGAAGTTACAGCTCTAGAAGGAAGCGTAATAGAAATATTTCCCATTTCAGGTTTTTCAAACAAACTGCTGCAAGAAAAGAATAATGACATTAAAGACACTATTAATATAGTAGAAAAATAATTTTTTTTCATAATCATACTCCCCAAAGATAAATACTTTGAAAACAAAAATAAAAAGTCAAGTTTTGAGTTTTGACAAAATCTATTATAAACATTTTTTTTCCAGGCAACAAAGTTCTAGTTTTGCAAAAAAATCTTCCAAAATATAGCGAGAATCAATCTGAGTGTAAATGCGTATTTTTGGAAGTTCAGAATCAAAAGATGAAGAAGTGTCCCCATTTACAAAAGGCGCATTGTGCACGATAAATTTTCCACATCCGGGATTTATAGCGATTGCAATTGCTGGGGAATCTCCCAAAGACCAGCTTTCGCCCTGAGTCCACGAAGCAAACTCAGAATTATTGTAATCAATCATCTGTTCAAAAAGATGCTTTCCTATTTTTCCACAAGGCAGCACTTTTTTCTGCAATTCAGCAAGCCCCACAGTGATTGTGCAGTAAACATCAGATGGAACAAGCCAGATGTCAGCTCCGCTTGAAAGTACAAAATTTGCACCTGCAATATCATTTCCAGCATTAAATTCTCTAAACGGAGCAGAAGTCTGAAAACCATGAGTTCCAATCCATATAATTGTCATTTTTTTTGTAATCTCAGGAGCTTTCAAAATTGCCGCAGCAACATTTGTAATCGCACCCTGACATAAAACAAACAGAGGTTTTTCATCATTTTTCAAAGCTTCATTTATGATAAAATCGCTAGCAGCCGAAACACTTTTTACATTCTGACCAAAAGGTTGTGAATAATCAAGCGGAAATTCTTCCCCCATAAAAACAGGAATTTCCAGATTCATTGCATTCAAAATAGTGATAATTTCATCAAAACTCCGCTGAACAGTGCCTTTTCCATTAAAATGTTCAGCCAAAATTCCTTTAACAATCAGTTTCGGACTCAAAAGTGCATGAACAATCGCAAAAGGATCATCAGCTTCACAAGCCGCATCAGTATCAATAATCACACGCACCTTTTTGTAATCAGGCACATCAAAAGAAAGTCGATTCATAAAATCCCCCATAAACACAGCATAAACACCGCACAAGCTTGTTTTTTATTCAAGATTATCAATTAATGATAAAGATTTCAATAATATTAAGGTCTGTCCCTGTTTTAATTAATGTGAGTAAAAAAGGGACAGACCTTGTTTCTTGTGTTTTTCCAAGGTCGTACCCCATTTTGATGCCCCACTTTAATGAAAACAAGGGACACACCTTGTTTCTTGTAAAACAGGTTAAACCAGGGACACACCTCACGCGCAAATTAAATAAGGTCTGTCCCCTTTTTAACAAAGCAAGCTCTGTTCCCACTCTAATGAAAAACAGGGACACACCTTAATGCTGGTAATCCTGCACATACACATAAATACATACACGTGTACAAAATCCCTTTTTTCCGTTATAATAAATCACACAAAAAATGCTGAATACTTTAATCACATTTAGCATTTCAACAAAAATTATTAAGGATGACTTTTTATGAGTTACACTTTAAAAGAGAAATTTGGTGATTTATTTGCGGAAATGGTTGCACATTCAAAAGCTGCCGCAAAAATTGATGAAACAAAAGTTTACGAAGAAGCAAACCCTGAAATGCGTAAATATATGTTTAAACTTTTAGATGACACTTTTTCTGCAGATTCAGGACTTGGAAATCTAGAAAATTTTAAAGATTTTTATGAAAAAGTTGTAAAACAAGGAAAATCTGGTTTAATTTTGATGGAACATTACACAAATCTTGATTTACCTGCAATTATTTATCTTCTGCAGAAAGTTGGCGAACCTTGGGCTGATGATTTTGCTTCAAGAATTGTGGCTGTTGCCGGAATGAAACTGAACGAAGCAAGTGCAGGAGTGCGTGCATTTACAGAAGGTTTTACACGAGTTGTTATTTATCCTACAAGAAGTTTAAATGCAGTTGAAGCAAAAGGAATTTCTCAGGAAGATTTAAAAGCCGAAGAACAAAAAGCCAGAAAAATAAATTTCGCAGCAATGCGTGCAATGGATGCCTGCAAAAAACGTGGACAGATGATTCTTGTTTTTCCAAGTGGAACGCGATATCGACCTGGAAAACCAGAAACAAAACGCGGTCTTCGTGAAATTGACAGCTATCTCCGCCTTTTTGATTACATGCTTCTTGTTGGAATCAATGGAAACTGTCTGCGCATCAATCCGGAAAATCCAGATGACATGCTTGAAGATATTTTGGAACCTGGAAAAGTAACTTTGACAGCTTATCCTGTTTTGGATTGCAAAAATTTCCGTGAAGACGTTCTTTCTGCATTACCAGCTGATGAACCTGACCCAAAACAAAAAACTGTAGACAAAGTTATGCAGATTTTAGATGAAATTCACAATCAGGTTGAAAGCAAGAATTAAAAATAAGTCCGTGTAACACAACAATTGGGAATAAATTTGTTAAAATATCGAGTTTTATTTTTTTATCTGGGTGGCTTTTTGCTTCGCAAAAAACAGGCTTTTCAGGGTTCCGGCGTCAAAGCGCCTTCATTCCTTCGCTACGCTTCGGAACTGGCTTCGCCAGCCCTTACAATCCTTGCCACAGTTTAAAATTGAAAACTTGATTTTACACTTTATTAAAATTTATACTATTAGGAGAAATAAATGAGTAAAGTATTAGACATAAAATCAGAATTAAGCAGAACTAGTTATCCTGGAAGGGGAATTATTGTTGGTAAAAGTGAAGATGGCAGCAAAGCCGTTGCAGCTTATTGGACAATGGGACGTAGTGCTGGCAGCCGAAATCGCATTTTTGCAACTGATACTGAATCAGAAGATGGAAGTGAAGTAATCCGCACAAAACCTTTTGACCCAAGCCTTATTGCAGGTGACCCAAGTTTGATTATCTATGCAGCAGTTCGTGTTTTAGGGAAAAAAACAATTGTCACAAACGGTGACCAGACAGATACAATTTATGATGGATTAAAATCTGGACTTACATTTGAACAGTCGCTTAGAAGCCGTAAATATGAACATGATGCTCCAAATTATACCCCGCGCATTTCTTCATTGATTGATTTGGAAAACGATTTCAACTATTCGCTTTCAATTTTAAAAAGTGATGATGGAAATCCTGACAACACTTTGCGTTTTACTTTTAATTACGATGCACCTGTAGCTGGAGAAGGTCACTATATTCATACATATATGCAGGACGGAAATCCACTTCCTAGTTTTGAAGGCGAACCAGTAAAAGTAAAAATCAACGGAAATATTGAAGAATTTGCAAATGAAATTTGGAATTCTTTAAACGAAGATAACAAAGTTTCACTTTTCGTCAGATTTATTGATATAAAAACTGGCAAATATGAATCAAAAATTTTCAATAAAAATAAATAAATTTTACAGAGGATAACATTTTGAAAAACACATTTGCAAAAAAAAGAAAAATATTTTCTCTTTTGACAAACTGTGTTTTTCTGTGTGCTGTATTTTTTTCATCCTGTTCTTCTGTAAACGAAAAAAAACTGCCCGAGAATTCTATTCAAAATGAAAAATACGAAAAATTCTGCACTCAGGCTGATGAATATCTTTTGAGTGCAAATTTTTCTGGCTCTATTCTGATTGCAAAAGGTGATGAAATTATTTTTGCAAAAGGATATGGAAATTGTGATAAAAATCTTGCCGATTCTCAGCCCATCAATTTAAACACAACTTTTGAAATCGGTTCCGTTTCCAAACAGATTACAGCCGCCGCCGTTATGCAGCTTGTTCAGAAAAAAAAACTTTCCCTCGATGATAAAATTTCAAAATTTTTCCCAGAATATATTCATGGAGATAAAATCACCGTCAGAATGCTTTTAAATATGCGTTCGGGACTCACAGATCACATAAACGAAGCTGACGATTTTTTTCCGCAGGAAGTTTTTTCCAAAATTCACAAAAAACAGATTGCAAATGAACCTTTTGAAGAAAATTTTGTTCTCAAATATTTTTATGATGCACCGCTTTTGGCAAATCCTGACAGCACATATTTTTACTGCAACACAAATTATTATCTTCTGGCAAAAATTGTAGAGCAGGTTTCCAAACAACCTTATCACGAATATCTGAAAAAACATATTTTTGAAAAATGCGAAATGACCAGCACTAATACTGATTTTCAAAATACCACAGCAAAAGGTTATGATTTCAGAAACCGTTATTACAGTTTGCCACACGATTTTGCAACAGGCTGCGGCGATGTAAATTCAACAGTTTTGGATTTATACAAATGGAACACAAAACTGGCAAAAGGTAAAATCATAAATAAAAAATCGCTCAAACAGATGCTCGATACCGAAGCTTACGGATTTGGAGTTTACGTCAAGGAAGATAAAATTTTTCATTCAGGAATCACAAACGTATTCAATTCCTATAATTTATATTCATTTAAAAATCAGCTTTCGATTATAGTTCTTGCAAACAAACCAGTTGCCCAATGTAATGCAACTTTTGTAGCAAATAAACTGGAAAAAATGTTTTACGAAAATTAAAGAGGAAATTATGAAAAAAGATTATTCTTCATTGGCAAAAGCACTCGCAGTCGTTGCACTTCTTTCTATCATGATTGGAGGTTTTTTGATTGCCAGACGTAAAAATCAGCTGTCAGAAGCAACAAAACTTCCTTATCACAATGTTTCTTTGGAACAAGTTCCAGATGGATTTTACAAAGCGCGCACAGAAACTAGTTTTTTACACGTGGAACTTCAGGTCCAAGTTGAAAATCACAAAATCGTAGAAATAAAAGTAATCGAAGCAGATGGGATAGATGCAGTTCCGGCAAAACCAATTTTGGATAAAATGATTGCCGAAAATAAAATTGCCGTGCAGGCGGTAAAAGGTGCAGAACTGGGAAGCCTTGTTTATATCAGTTGTGTAGATAAAGCACTTTACAACGGAATAAATGAATAAAAAAATTACATGGAAGACAACAATATTTCACAAAAATCAGAAAAATTTAAAAAATCAGAAAATGCTCAAAAACGTAATTTCCAGCAGAATTTAGACGAAATTCTTGCAAATTTGGCGAATTTATGCGAAAAAAACAGTCAAAATCATGAAAATTCACAGATTTTATCGCCTGCTTCTATTTCCCTCTATAAAAAACCGACACTTCTTTTGCACGCCTGCTGCGGTCCCTGTTCATCTTATGTGTTGGAATATCTGACAAAATATTTTCAAATCACTGTTTTTTATTACAATCCAAACATTTATCCTCAGGAAGAATACACACGCCGATTTACAGAATTGCAGGAACTTTACAAAAAATTTCCTCCAGCACTAGAAGGAAATGTCAAAATCATAGAAAAAACTTATAATCCAGATGAATTTTATGATGCAATTGATATAAAAAATCATCCTGAATTTGCAGATGAGCCAGAAAAGGGTGAGCGTTGTCGCCGATGTTATGCTTTCCGGCTTCATGCTGCTTTCGAGTTTGCCATGCAAAATAAGTTTGACTATTTTTGCACGACACTTTCCATCAGTCCTTTTAAGAATGCGCAAAAACTCAATGAAATAGGCGAATTTTTACAAAAAAACGCTGAAAATTCACAAATTTTTCAAAAAAAATCCCAAAATTCCCATGATTTTGACGAAATTTCAAAAATCACAAAAATTCCAAAATGGCTTCCTTCAGATTTCAAAAAGAAAGGCGGATTCAAACGCAGCCTTGAAATCAGTAAAGAATACTCGCTTTATCGACAGGAATACTGCGGCTGTGTTTACTCTAAAAACTAACAATAAAATACCACACAAAACAAAGCACGCACACCATTTTAATTCCTGTGCCAGCCAAAAAACCGACAAAAGCTCCTGTTGCTGCCTTTAAAACTCCCTGTGAATTTCCATTGTTATGAATCAATTCTCCAATCAAAGCTCCCACAAACGGCCCTAAAATCATCCCTAGAGGGCCCACAAAAAATCCAATGATAAGACCAATCGTAGAGCCTGTAGTTGCCGCCTTGCTTCCGCCAAATTTCTTCGTCATGAAAACAGGCAGAAAATTGTCCAAAACAGAAACTAAAGCCGCAAATAATCCCGAAATTATCAAACCTGAAATTGAAATTTTGCAATAATCTGAAAAAAATGCAAGAAGTAATCCAAGCCAAGCCAAAGGTGCTCCTGGCAAAACTGGCACAAAAGTTCCGATAAAACCTATAACTAAAAGAATTCCAGCAAAAATCGCAAAAACCAAATCTACGTTCATCTTACACTCCTAATATTTCAGTTTTTCAAATTAGAGTTGTAATAAATGTACCAAAAATAAACAACACCGAAAAGAGATTCTTTTTTATCAAAAAAAAATGCATATTCCAAAAAATATTAAAAAATGATAAATTATGTTTTATGGAAATCAAAACTGTAAATAAAGCTGAAAATATTCGCGATGTCATAAGATATCTGCAAAAATTCAAAAATGCAGTTGTTGTTATTTATCTTGATGACAACACAATTCAATCTCCGTTGTATTCGTCGCACATCAGTGATATTGCACTTTTACATCAGGCTGGATTAAAAGTAGTTTTGATTCCAGGTGCACGAAACCGCATTGATGAAGTACTTTCTCTTTCCAAAATCGACTGGACTTATCATGATAATACACGTGTCACAGAACCAAATGCCATGCCGCTTATCAAAATGGCAGCTTTTGATGTTTCAAACACAATCATGACAAGTCTTGCTGCCAACAATATTACCGCGGTGATTGGAAACTGGGTTCGTTCTCGGGCAAAAGGAATTATAAACGGTTTTGATTTTGGTACTGCCGGTGAAATTGAAAAGCTTCAGATTGATTCTATCAAAACTGTTCTAGAACATGGATTTATCCCGATTTTTCCGTGCATCGGTTGGAATGCAGTTGGTCATCCTTATAATATTTCTTCCATGCTTTTAGCTCAGCAAGTTGCAATCAATCTTCATGCCGATAAACTTTTTTATGTCATTCAGGACGGACGCATAAATCAACAGAATTTCGAAATCCCTTCAACTTTTGCACTTTCTCAAAGCGGGGACATACCTGCAATGAACCTCGAAGAAGTAGATGAATTTCTGCAGAATAATTCAGATGCAAACAATACCATCAAATCTGTTTTGCTTTCTGCAAAAGAAGCCTGCCGACAGGGAGTTACACGAGTTCATCTTGTTGATGGAAATATTGATGGTGTTCTCCCTTGCGAAATTTTTAGTGGTCTTGGTCAGGGAACAATGATTTACACAAATAATTATGGTAAAATTCGCGAAATGCAACAATCAGATATTCCATCGGTCTTGGCAGTTATGCGGCCTTTTATCAAAAGTGGAAAGCTTTTACCACGTTCCGAACAGCAGCTTGAACAAAATATAGATGAATTCATAGTTTATGAATTAGACGGTGGAATTCACGCCTGTGCTGCTCTCAAAAAATATAGTGACGGACAAGCAGAAATTCACGCAGTAGCAGTCGACGAAAGTTTTTCGCATATGGGTGTTGGACCAAAACTGATAAAAAAACTCATTGCAAAAGCAAAATCTCAAAATGCAAAATCTATTTTCATAATGACTACACAAGCCGCAGACTGGTTCGAAAAACTTGGATTTAAATATGACCTGATTGATTCCATTCCACTTGAACGAAAACAAATCTGGTCACCAAAAAGAAACTCCAAAGTATATCGGCTACAGTCCTAAATACATCCATTTTGTACAAATAAAAAAAAGACTTTTATGAAACTGACTGCTCCATAAAAGTCAATCCTCCTCGTATATTAATGTTATTGAATTATCTTATTCGATTTGGGATAGTA
>CAMEET010000003.1 GCA_945915085.1 uncultured Treponema sp.
GATAAACAAAACCGCGTCTTTTACAAAGACTGATAATTTTATCTAAAGTACACGCGTGTGTATCTTTTGTATTTGCCATTTTTTACCTCACTTTCGACTCTGGCGTGGGCCGTTTTTGATATTTATAAAAATTAATTATACCATAAAAGATTGATTAAGACAATAAAGGGGAGATTTTTGGAAAATCAAGATCTGTCCCCAATTTAAAATTTCAGTTTCACATTTCAGGTCTGTCCCCAATTTAAAATTCTCTCCAAAAACAATACATACCTACTATTTTAATAGGTAAACCTATTTACTTTTATTTGTTTTTAAGATAAATTGTGCATTATGAAAAAAATAATTTTTGTTTTATTATCATTTTTATTTGTTACCACAATATTTTTCAGTTGCAAAAAAACTGAAAATGTTACTGAATTGAAAGTTTATTCTATTATACATGAAGAAGAAACTCTCGCTCTGACTAATCTTTTTACTGAAAAAACAGGAATTCCTGTAAATTTTCTGCGTGCTACAACTGGCGAACTTGTAAATCGCGTAATTTCAGAAAAAGATAATCCTCAGGCTGATATTCTGCTTGGAGGTGCTTCTTCTTATCATATAAAAGCATCAAAAGAAGGTGCTCTTGAATCTTACAAATCACCATTAGCAAAAGATCTTCCTTTTTATGCCGTTGCACAGGATAATACTTGGACAGGTTTTTGTGTATTAACTTTAGGAATTGGAATAAACGAAGAACGTTATGCAAAAAAGTTTCCTGACATTCCAGAACCAAAAACATGGGATGACTTATTGAATCCTGCTTACATCGGTGAAATTGTACTGACAAATCCTGTTGCGTCTTCTACTGCATATTTATTTGTTCAGAATCAGCTTCAAAGACTTGGTTGGGATGAAGGCTGGAATTATCTTTTGACACTAGCACCGCTTGTTGGTCAGTTCCCGGACAGTGGAAGCGCTCCAGCAAAACTGATTGGAACGGGCGAATATTCACTTGGAGTTTCCTATATTCATGCACTTACAAAATATAAAGCTGAAGGTTTTAAAGTCCGCATGATTGCTCCTCCTAAAACAGTTGGTGATGTTGACTGCATTTCTATCATGAAAAATACAAAAAACTTAAAAGCTGCACAGAAATTTGTTGACTTTATGCTTTCGACAGAAGCACAGGAATTAATGAGTTCTATAGATTTTACAATTCCAGTAAATCCAAATGCAAAAGGTGCTGAAGGTTCTATTCCAGTTTCCACTCTGGAATTAATCGATTATGATGTAAAAAAAGCTTCTGAACAAAAAGATGAAGTTCTAAAAAAATGGACAGAAAATGTGAAATAACTCTGTCAGAAAAAAAGATTTCCTTTTGGGATTTTTTTAATGGCAAAAAAATTACAGGCAGCAAAACATTTTATTTAATCTGGTTTGCTGTCTTCATTTTTTTATCTATATTTATCCTCTTTCCTTTGATTTGTGTTTTATTTTCTCCAAACATTGATGATTTTAAACATGTTTTTTCAATGCAAATCTGGAAAAAGGCAACATTAAACACTTTTTTGGAATGTATCTGTTCTTCTTCGCTTTCTGTTTTGATTGGGTTTATTTATGCCTATGCTGTATACAAAACAAGAATTCCATTCAAAAAGTTTTTTTCGTTTATCCCTATTCTGCATTTGCTTACTCCGCCTTTTGTCGGAGGTCTTTCGTTTATTCTTTTACTTGGAAAACAGGGATTTATAACTCACACTCTTTTAGGTCTTGACATTTCACTTTATGGTTTTAGAGGACTTCTAATTGCTCAGACACTTTGTTTTTTTCCTATTTCTTTTATGATTTGTGGAGAAGCTATTCAAGGAATTGATGATAATCTTATAAAAGCTTCAAAAAGTCTTGGAGCTGGTCATATTAAAACTTTTTTTACAGTTTCACTGCCCATTTGTCTTCCTGCTATTTTCTCTTCCATGCTTTTTATTGCAGTTTCAGTGATGAGTGATTTTGGGAATCCTATGATTGTGGGTGGAAGATTTCGCGTACTTGCCGTAGAAATTTATACTCAGCTCACAGGATGGATGAATTGGGGAACAAGTACTGTTCTGGGAATTATTTTGCTGATTCCTTCTATTATAATGTTCATTTTTCAAAACAGATTGACAAAGAAAAATCTTTTAAAAACTGCAACTGCTTCTATAAAAAAGAATTCTACAGATGATGATGCTTTAAAATCATGCAGATTTGTAAAAGTTTTTATGACTATTTTTTGCATTTTTATATCAATTTGCGTTCTTTCGCAATTTATTGCAATAATCGCAGGAAGTTTTCAAAAACTTTGGGGAATAGACACCACTTTTACTCTAAAACATATTCAAAACCTGAAACGATGCACAAAAGAACTATCAAACAGTCTTCTATTTTCTGTGATTTCTGCGGCATTGAGTACAATCATTGCAGGTTTTTGTGTTTTTTTTGTGTACAGAACAAATTCTCCGCTGAAAAAATATTTTGATGTTTTATCTCAACTGCCTGCAGCAATTCCTGGAACATTATTCGGACTTGCAATTTCGATTGCGGCATCAAAAATCAAATTCACAAATTCTGCTTTTTTAATAATCATAGCAATAACAATCGGTTTTATGCCATTTTCATTTCGTTCTATTGCATCAAAAGTAAGTCAGATAAATACATCGCTTGATGATGCTGCCTCTTCTTTAGGAGCAGGAAAAATCAAAACTTATTTTACTGTAATTTTGCCGCTTTCAAAAGGTGCTTTTTTTAATGCTTTTGTGTATAATTTTGTGCGCGGTGTGGGAACTATGAGTGCTGTTATTTTTCTTGTTTCGTTCAAAACTCCACTTGCTTCTATAAAAATCTTAAATCTTGCGGAACAGGGATTTTGGGGAGATGCTGCAGCACTTGCACTACTTTTGACACTAATCACTTTTGTCATAATCGGTTTGTGTAAATTTATTTTATTTTTATGGAGCAGATTTTGGATTGTAAAGAAATTGCATTAAAAATTTCAAATGTCAGTTTTTCATATAAAAAAGGAACTCAGGCTATCAGCAAGTTAAATCTTGAAGTGCAGAAAGGAAGTTTTACTACTCTTCTTGGTGAAAGCGGTTGTGGAAAAACAACTATTCTTAAATTGATTTCAGGATTTTTGCAGCCAGATACAGGAACTATTGAAATTGACGGTGTAAATCAAAACAGAATTGAACCTGACAAAAGAAAAATTGCATTTGTTTTTCAAAATTATGCATTATTTCCACATCTTACTGTAAAACAGAATATTTTGTATGGTGTTAAAAATAAAAAAAATGAAGATAACTGCAGAATTTTTGAAGATACTGTAAAATCGCTTAATCTGGAAGATTTTTTAACCCGCTATCCACACGAATTATCTGGTGGTCAGCAGCAAAGAGTTGCGCTGGCACGTTCGCTTGTTTTGAGTCCGAAAATTCTTTTAATGGACGAGCCGCTTTCAAGTTTGGACACAAAACTGCGGGAAAAAGTACGGGATGAATTAAAAGAAATTCAGCAGAAACTAAAAATCACGACTATCTACGTAACCCACGACAGGGAAGAAGCTTTGTCGCTTTCTGATAAAATTGCTGTCATTCATGATGGAAAGATTTTGCAGGAAGGGAGTCCAAAAGAACTTTATTTTACTCCAAAAAATCAATATACAGCTGATTTTATAGGACATGCGAATTTTTTAACTAATAATGAAAACACTTTTCTGGTGCGTCCGCAATGGTTTTCTCTTTGTGATGATGAAGAAAATGATTTGCACGGTAAAATTGAAGAAATCACATTTTTGGGCGATACAACAAGACTTATAATTAATCTTGCCGATAAAAACTTATTTACAAGTACACAGAATTTGATTGTCGATTTACCAACAATTATCTGCGAAGATTTGAAAAAAGAAAATTCTATTTTTCTGAAAATATTAAAAAAATGGAAATTCTAACTATACTTAAAAAATCACTGCCGCTTACAAATGAAGAGCCCCCAAAACTTCTCCAAGTGATTCGTGAAATACCAGATTTGCTTTATAATCTGCCATAGTTTGTGATTTATTTATGAGTATCAGATTTTTTCCATGAAAATAATCAATAAAACTTGCAGCAGGATAAACTATCAGCGAAGTTCCACCAATGATAAGCGTATCAGCATTGTGAATTGCGTTTATAGCTCCTTCTACGACATAATCATCAAGGCCTTCTTCATAAAGAACGACATCTGGTTTTATAAGACTTTTACAATCACATAGAGGAAGTCCGTTGTTTTCATTTTCGCTTTCAATTATCTTTTTTTCTGAATAAAACTTATGACATTTTGTACAATAATTACGCAAAACGCTTCCATGAAGTTCAAAAACATTTTTGCTGCCTGCCATCTGATGAAGTCCATCAATATTCTGGGTTACAATTGCCTTGAGTTTTCCTTTATCTTCCATTTGTGCAAGAACTTTATGAGTAGTATTCGGTTTCGCATCAGGATAAAGCATTTTTTTGCGATAAAATCTGTAAAATTCTTTTGTATCTTTTTCAAAAAATGTGTGACTCAAGATTTGCTCAGGAGGAAATTTCCACTGTTGATAATATAATCCGTCAACACTTCGAAAATCAGGAATTCCGCTTTCAGTGCTGACTCCAGCACCACCAAAAAAAACAATATTTGAACTTTCATCATAGATTTTCTGAAAGAGTTTAAGTTTTTCTTTTGATTCTTCATTCATATTTTTATTATAAATCACAAATTAAAAAAAATAAATGGCTGAAATGTTTGTTAAAAAGTTGGAAATGGAATTTTGTAATGAAGTTTAATAAAGGTGTTTTGAAATGATGATGTAATGAAATTTTAAAACACCCAGCGCATTTTACCGGGTGTTTTTGGACTTAAAAGGTTATGCTACTCTGTTGGACGTTTTTTCAAGTTTTTGCTTTCTGCAATTGCCTGACCTTCGCCAACTTTCTGTTCCATCATTGCTCGAACTTTCAAAGGAAGTCCTGCGAGTGTGATGAATCCCTGAGCATCTTTGTGATTGTAAAGTTCACCTGTTGTAAATGAAGCAATTGATTCGTTGTAAAGGCTGTATTTTGAACCAGAACCTGCACCACGAATTGCACCTTTTACTACTTTTACTTTAGCCCAACCTGTAACAGTTTCTTCAGCTTTATCAATAAAAGCCATACATGAATCCATCAAAGTTGTGAACCATTTTCCATCGTAAATGAGTTCCGACATTCTTAAAGAAACCTGCTGTTTAAAATGATATGTTTCGCGGTCAAGACAAATGTGATCCATCATTCTGTGAGCAAAATAAAGGATTGATCCGCCTGGAGTTTCGTAAACACCACGGCTTTTCATCCCGACAAAGCGGTTTTCACAGATGTCAACAAGTCCAACTCCATTGCGTCCGCCAATTATGTTCAGTTCGTTCAACAAATCAAGAGCATTCATCTTTTTGCCGTTCAAACCTACAGGAATTCCTTTTTCGAAATCGATTGTAACATATTCACCTTCATTCGGAGCTTCTTCAGGAACAACTGTATTTTTTAGCATATGTTTATAATTTGGTTCATTTTCAGTTTTTTCCAACTCAAGACCTTCATGACTTAAATGCCAGATATTTTCATCGCGAGAATATGACTGGTCTTTTTTCATTGGAACTTCAAGTCCACGGTCTTCAAGATATTTGATTTCAGCTTCACGGCTATCCATGTTCCATTTGTCATCTCGCCATGCAGCGATTACTTTCAAATCTGGGGCAAACGCTTTGATACCAAATTCAAATCGAACCTGATCATTTCCTTTTCCTGTTGCACCATGACAAATTGCAACAGCTTTTTCTTGACGAGCATATTCTACAAGAATTTTTGCAATCAGCGGGCGGGCTGTCGAAGTTCCCAAAAGATATTCATCTTCATAAACTGCATTTGCTTTGAGCGCAGGCCAAATGTATTCTTCTATATATTCCTGACGAGCATCAACAACATAACATGCAGAAGCACCAGTTTTTAAAGCACGATTTTTGATTGTTTCCCAGTCGTCGCCTTGACCGACATCGATACAAACTGCAATTACATCATAATTGTAATTCTCTTTTAGCCAAGGAATGATAACAGTTGTATCAAGTCCACCAGAATAAGCTAAAACTACTTTGTCATTTGCCATAATAAACCTCTTTTTGTCATTATTTGCATAAATATACAAAAAATATATATTTTTTTGCAAAAATATGCAAGTAATTTTACAAAATTGACAAAAAATTGTGTGTTTTTTTGTTTTTTATACAAACCGGGTTCAAAAAAGGATTAAAAAAGTTTTCTATTTTACCGATAAATCAGAAGATTTTAGTCATCAGATTTTTTGAATCTGTAAATCTATTTGATTTTTTATATCTTTTTCCAAATCTACTTCAAAAGAAAAATCTTGATTTCTGGTGTTTATTCTGTTTATCTGGATTGAAAGATTCTGTCTGTTTTTTTGGATTTTCCATTGGAATGTTTCACCAAGTTTTTTATCAAGATATGCTTCAATAAAAAAGGCAGCAAAATTCTGTTGTTTTTGAATAATCTGTTTAGTTTCTTTTAACTGTAAAAGCTGTTCAGTTAAATCTTTTCTGTGTAATAAAAAATCTTCAATATCTTTAAAAGGATTATTCGGGAATTTTGCATCTGCAATTTTGATTAAATCACCGTCTGAACGCTGTAAAAAAGAAAGTTTTGTCTGATTTTGCACAAAAAGACGAAGTTTCACGTCCTGTGTCACGAAAAATTCAAGCGAACAGTGATTTGCACTGCATGTTGTTTCGACAACAAGTTCTGGATGCAGAAGTTTAAACTCTTCAAACTTTTTTTCACATTCAGACATAAAAAGTCTGTCAGAATCTTTTCTCAAAAGATTGTTTTTTTGCATTGCAGAAATCTGTTCTTTCCAAAAATCAGATTCAATATCATCAAACATAGTTTAAAACCTCCAGTTTTACGGTAATGCAAGAACTCTCTCAAAAAGTTTGATTTTTATCAAAAAGAAAGATAAGTTGAGCTGTTTTTTTCAAGTGAATTTATCCATTTTTTTGATTTTTCCCACGCCAGTCTGCTGTCTAAAATCCATAAAATATCTTTGCAACCTTTTGGGATGACAGGAATGTCTGATTCACCATCCGTAAAAAAAATCAGTCCGTCATAATCACTTTTGTGTTCAAAAAAGAAATCAATTGCAGGCTGAAAATTTGTTCCACCTTTGCCACGTACTTCTTCTAAATTCATTTTGCCTTTCAATTCGACTGGAGTTTTGTTTATGACATTCACATCAAAAAAAATCACATCAATTTTTTCAATAATTTTCAGAAAGAAAAACTGTTTTATGCAATGATAAAAATGTTCAATGCTTTCATCGGTAATGGAGCCACTTACATCCACAGCAATCAAAAGATTTGCCTTACTGTCGTAACGACTTCCCATTGCTGAAAATCCATAACGACGGCTTGGTTTCATTCTTGTGAGCATCCGTTTTGAATTCACGATGTTATGCCTGAATTTCATCAGTGCACGTCTGTAATCAAAAGAAAAATCGCAATTATCAACCAACTGACGCTGAACATTGCCGCCTACACTGCCCCAACCTTCTGAAATTTCAGCATCTTTTATATCAGATTTAATTTTATGATCAAGTTCTTCGTTTTCTTCCCAAAGTTCCGATTCCTGCTCAAACGCTTTTTCAGCTTCCTGAGAAAAACCAGCATTTTCGCCAGCAACAGCAGTTTCTTTTATCAAAAACAATATTTTCTTATACCACTGTTCAAAATTTAAACTGTCGTTTATTTCAAGAAAGCCTGTAGAATTATTTATGTGAAGATTGCGCTGGAAAAATTTTTCTTCTTCGCTTGACGACCACTTAAGTCCCAGAGGATGAGTTAATGTATGAAATCTCACAGCTTGATTTTTCAGATATTCAATACTCGGAAGATTTAAGCTTGTCATAAAATTGTTTTTTTCAAGAGACAGCAGTTTATAAATGGTGACATCGCTTGCAATTGACAAAACGCTTTGTTTACAATCAAAAGGTTTTCTTGCATAAGGATGCCCCAAAAGAATTCTGTAAACTTCAAGTTCCAGATAATGCTCTAAAATTTGAGTTTCTTCATTCTGCAACAATAACTGTGAAAACTCAATTCGTTTTTTTCCGCAACGCAACGGTATGTTCAGAGAAGAATTTTCCACAAATGAATGAGCACTTGCAACAGTAAAAAAAAGAGGTCTGGAATAAAACCAGTTTTGGATTATTTTTTTTAATTTTTTTTCAACGCTATCCATTTAATTTTAGAATCTCCAGACATCCGTTTTATAACAGCTAAACTTTTTTAACAGTTAAACTTCCTTCAATCTGTCAAACATTCTGTAAAAAATATCTGTCTGCTTTTCAAAAATAAGTGCCTGCGCATTATGAAACTTTTTTGAATCAAACAGACTGATAAAATGTGTCATCAATTCTTTTCTGTTTTCATTTTCCAGAAAATCAAGATATTTATTCAGATTTGAAAAAACGTGTTCTAATTCATCTGATGAATCATTTTGCCCCGCAACTTTTGTATCATCAACTGATTTTCCTAAATAATCAAGATATTTTGCAACCGATTCATTCAATTCCACAAGATTTATGGATTCAAGCGATTCAAGTTCATGCAAAATCTGCTCAAAATCATCTTCCAAAACTTCTTTTGCAGTTGGAATTTGTGACTGAGAAATAAATTCAAAAAAGAATGATGTCGCTCTGTTTCCAATTATACCGCCAATCAAAACACGATGATTGTTCGTGAGAGTCCGAACATTTTTGATAATTTCACTTGTTCTTTCCCAGCTTCGTCTGTCAGGGTGACGTTCAAAATTATTGCTTTCATCCTGAATGTCCGCTTCATCCAAAAAATCAGGATTTTCAGAAATAAAAGAAATAATTCTGCCGTCAATTCCAGAATTTTCAGCCCATTCAAGCCAGTCTTCCACTGTTGGAGAAAACTCATAAATGTTGAATCTACTAACCAAAGCAGGATCCAAATCTGTCAATTGATATTCATTTCCATTATTTACCGCACTGATAATTCTGCTGCCTTTTGGAAGCGATTTTCCTGCAAGTTTTCTGTTCAAAGTTAAATCCATGACAGTTTGAAGAACTTCCGGTCGCGCTCTGTTCAATTCGTCCAAAAAAAGGACAACTGGCTTGTCGTCAACAGGAAACCAATAAGGAGGCATAAAATCTGTTCTGCCAGTCTGATTGTTTTTTTCAGGCAAACCGATTAAATCTCCGGGGTCACTCATCTGTCCCAAAAAAAGCGTTACAACTTTTCGACCTTTTGCAGAATAATAATCTTCAAGAATTCGCGATTTTCCTATTCCGTGTTTTCCGACTAGCATAATATTTTGTTCGGCTGGAGTATTATCAAGGATAAAATAAAGAAGTTTTGCATCAATAATCATAAAAAATCACCATATTATTCAAAAAGTCAAAATTAAACATCACTGCATTTTTTTGTGATATTCTTCTTTCACTTTATACATAACTTCATCACATTTTTCAACAGCTTCTTCTAGTGTAAGTGTTGATGTCGGCAAAACAGAGTAAGTTCCGATACTTGCAGAAAGATTGTAAGGCAACTGCATAATCGAAGTTTTTTTCGTGATTAAATCAGTGATGATTTTGCAATAATCTTCTCCGTTGTAATTTTTACTGTTTCCAACTACAAGAAATTCATCTCCACCATAGCGGATTGGAAGCCATGTTTTTGGAATTGCTTCCATAACACAAGAAGCAATTGTTTTTACTGCTAAATCTCCGTGCAGATGCCCAAAATTATCATTGATATGTTTCATTTTGTTTATATCCACAAAGAAAAGCACAGTAGTCAAGCCATTTTTTTTATTCTGTGAATAAAACGGTTTTGCAATTTTTTCTAGCCCCACACGATTAATCATACCAGAAAGAGCATCTCTTGTAGAAAGACGCAGATATTGCTGGCTCATATTTTTAAACATATTCTGCTTTCTAAAACGTTCAATGGCATTCCCAAATGTTCTAGTCCACGTATAACCATAATGTTTTTCAATAAGTGCAAGATTATTTTTGGAAACATAATATCCGTGAACATAAGAATGATTATAAATCGGCATAATCAAATAAACATTATTTTCATCACTCTTCATTTTTGAAGGAATCAAATCTCTTGTGTTGATAATTTCCCTTGTATATTTTTCATTATTTTGAATAGAAGTAATTGCCTGTACGTGCTGCCCATAAGACAGATTTTGCGGAAGTTTTTCTGTAGAATTGATAAGAACAGACGACCAGTCAGATTTCAAGAAAATACAAAAATCTGAGCCTTCAAAAGTGTGATTTTTTGCAAAGAAAACTTCAAGATTTGTCAGAAGAGTAAAAACATCAGTTGCTTCTGTAAAGATTTCTTCAATATTTTCCATTTGTGCTGAGAAATATTCATTTTGTTTTTCGCTTGCAAGCATCTGGAAAGCAATGTTTTCAGTAGAATCATTTATCATTTTATTACAACCACAAGATTCGCGATAAACTGGTGATGTTTTTACAGTGACAATTTGATTTGCATTAAAACAATTTAATACTCTTTTTGCTGCCTCCGCACCCACTTTGTGAGCATTGCTTTTTACAGTTGAAATCGTAGGATTCGAAAGCCTTGAATATGGAATGTCATCATATCCTACTATTTTCATATCTTCAGGAATTCTTACGTTATTCTCTTTTGCAACTTTCAAAACAGCCATAGCCATCAAATCTGTAGCACACACAAAAGCTTGCGGAAAACTCTCTTTTCCATGAAATTTTTCTTTTACAAAATCATAAGTGGAATTATAATCACTTCTTTGTGCAAAATAAACTTTATCCATATTGATTGGAATTTTGTTATTTAGAAGAGCTTCTCGAAACGCTTTATATCTTTCACAAATATCAACAGAATTTTCTTTTCCAGAAATAAATGCAAAATCTGTTATCTTGTGCTCTGTAATAAGATGTGAAACAAGTTCGTAAGTTCCAGAATAATTATCAATGCGGATTGAAGAAATGTCTTTTAATTTTGAATTAACTGATAAAGCATTTTTTCCAGATTTTAAAACACGCTGACGCTCCATCTCCAAAACTCGTGGACTGTTTATCAAATCAGAAAGAATAATGACACCATCATAATCTTCATAATTGATGAGTTTATAAACCGAATACCCCGTAAGATTTGGATATCCTGAAAACTCTGTATAATCATAACAATTAAAAAGATATATATCAGCCGAAGTTTCTTTGAGATTTTCTCTCATTCCGTTTATAAAATCATTTATAAAGTAATATGACCATCCACAAGAAAGTACAGCAATTTTTTTTTTCATTTATTAAAATCCTTTTTTATGAGATTTCGCAAACTTTGAACTGCAACTTTTATTGCAAGCTCAGTATCATGAACCTGTTTGTTTTCAAGCCCTTTTTTGGCGCGTTCTTGATTTGCAACAACAAGAAAACAACTGCCTACTCTCACTCGCATAAACTGCCCCGCAATAAACAAAGCAGCACTTTCCATTTCAGAAGCCAAACAGCCCATTCTAAGCCATGCCTGCCATTTGTTTTCCAACTCATAACTTACAGGCATAATTTCTGGTTCGTGTTGTCCAAAAAAAGAATCTTTACACTGAACAACACCAACATGATGATTCACTTTCAACAATTTTGCAGCATCAATCAATGCGTTCACACAGTCAATATTAGCAACAGCAGGATATTCAATGGGAGCAAACTCACGACTAGTTCCTTCCATACGAACAGCACCAGTTGCAATCACAACATCCCCACCAATTACTTCTTCTTGCATTCCGCCGCAAGTTCCTACCCGAATAAAAGTATGAGCACCACATTTTACTAGTTCATCAATTGCAATACTTGCAGAAGGTCCTCCAATTCCAGTAGAAGTAACACTAACCTTTACACCATCAAGATAACCAGTGTAAGTTGTATACTCGCGGACATCTGCAACAAGTTTTGCATCATCAAAATGTTCTGCAATTTTTTTGCATCGTTTGGGGTCTCCCGGCAGTATTACATATTTTCCAATATCATCAGCACCAACACCAGTATGATATTGTTTATTTGAACCTTCAGTATAATCAACCATATTTTCACCCCCAAAAGATATTCAAAAAATAACACCTCACTTGAAATTTCAACATCAATTCCGAAAATGTTTCTTAAAAATCAAGAAAAATCAATCAAAACCAAAGAAGAAAAAATCAATGAGGTGTATATTCTATTTACTATTCTCTGTAAAAATTAATCAAACAGCCAGCCAAAATAATTTTTCTTTCATCGTCAGTCAAATCGCCGATCGAAAGTTCAAATTCATTTACCGAACCATCTTTTTTTACAGCATAAGCTTTTATGCTAGGCAATTTTTCAGAAATCATCTTTCTTACGCCTGGAAGGAAAACATAGTCATCATTTGCAAAAGGAAGATTTTTATCACCATCTTTGTAAATGAAAGGCAACATTCCCCAGTTAATAAGATTTGAACGATAACGCTTTGTCGCATATTCATTTGCAATGTTTGCACTGGCACCAAGAACACGCTGACAACTTGCAGCCTGTTCACGAGCCGAACCATCACCAGGTTTACATGCAAAAATTGTAGAACCAATCTGTGAACTGGCAGCTTTTGCACCCAAATCTCCATCTTTTTTAGCAAGCACAGTTAAAACCTGTTTGATTTCTGCTTTTATTTCATCATTCATATCGCGGACAGCTTTTGCACGGCCAACATAAGCAGGATCTTTACGGCTCAAAGTGAATTCTGCAAGTCCAAGAGGATTTGAACGGAAGCTTGAAGTTTCACCAGAAGGAATTAATTCATCAGTTGTTGTAACAGGATCATGAATTTCAGAAACAACTTTTACAAGCAAATCATTACCAAGTTCCTTCTGTTCAGGCCAGTCTTTAATATTCGGACCAAACTGAATATTCACTTCAGGATGAGCAACACCTTTTGAATCATAAACACGTTTATCATAAATAGCTTTATCAAAGAAATATTTTTTACCACTAAATTCTGTATCAAACTCTGTAGCTGCAGTAAGGAAACCTTTATTTGCTGCAGTAGCCGCAATAGAACGAGCATCCATAAGAGCAACAGAAGAAAGCTGACCATTTTGAATTTTTGAACCTTCTCTGTTAGGGAAATTTCTAGTAGAATGACGGATAGAAAAAGCGCCATTTGCAGGAGTATCACCAGCTCCGAAACAAGGTCCGCAGAATGCAGTTTTAATAATGGCACCTGCACTCACAAGAGCACTGAATGCGCCATTTTTCATCAATTCCTGATAAACAGGCATAGAAGCAGGATAAACATTCAAAAGGAATTTTCCATTACCAGTATCCTTGCCTTTCAGAATGTCAGCAGCCGCACAAATATTTTCAAAACCACCGCCAGCACAACCTGCAATAATTCCCTGATCAACATAAAGTTTACCGTCAATCACCTTGTCCTTGAGCGTAAACTGAACTTTATCACCAAAAGAAACCTTAGCACGTTTTTCAGTTTCTTCCAGAACATCCATTAAGTTTTTGTTAACTTCTTCTATAGTATATGCACATGAAGGATGGAACGGAAGTGCAATCATCGGGCGAATTTCGCTCAAATCAATTTCAATCGCACCATCATAATAAGCACCATTTTCAGGATTTAATTCTTTATAAGCATCAGGACGATTATGAATAGCGTACCATTCTTCCACTTTTTCATCAGTTTTCCAAATAGAAGAAAGACAAGTTGTTTCAGTAGTCATAACATCCACACCGATTCGGAAATCAGCAGATAAAGAAGCAACACCAGGACCGACAAACTCCATCACCTTGTTTTTAACATAACCATTATCAAAAACAGCTCTGATGATAGCCAAAGCAACATCCTGCGGACCAACACCAGGCACAGGACTTCCAGTCAGATAAACAGCCACTACACCAGGATAAGCAACATCATAAGTTTTATTCAAAAGCTGCTTTGCAAGTTCTCCACCGCCTTCACCAATAGCCATCGTACCAAGTGCACCATAACGAGTGTGACTGTCAGAACCCAAAATCATAGCACCACATTCAGCAAGCATTTCACGCGCAAACTGATGAATAACAGCCATATGAGGAGGAACATAAATTCCGCCATATTTTTGAGCACAAGTCAAACCAAACATATGATCATCTTCATTAATCGTTCCGCCAACAGCGCAAAGAGAATTGTGACAGTTAGTCAAAACATAAGGAAGAGGAAATTTTTCAAGTCCCGAAGCTCTTGCAGTCTGAATGATTCCAACATAAGTAATATCATGCGATGTAATTTTATCAAATTTTATTTTAAGTTTTGCATCATCACCAGAAGTATTATGTTTCTGCAAAATTGAATAAGCCATAGTTTTTTTACTTCCCTCACAAGCCGAAAAACCGTCAGCCTTTTCCACCAATTTTCCATCAACCAAAAAAGCACCAGATTGCCAAAGTTTCATAAGAGTCTCCCAAGATTTAAAAAATTTATGGAATTTTATCACAATTTACGCAATTTCTCAATAAAAAAAATCCAAATGTTTGTGTATAATATTGTGAATTTTTTTTTTATTCCATGGGCACAAATTCAGTTAACAAAGCGCGTTCCGCCGCTCGCTAAACGCTCGGTCCTTTCGGACTAGCCTTCGGCTACAGCTCCATGCTGGGTGCAATGCAGACACCACAAATACAATTCATACATCTCACAAATTTTTTTTCAAAAAAGTTTAAACCTTACAGCTTGAAAATTCCATAAAGTGTGCCATAATTAAGCTTATGAAACGAACTTTATTTTTACTTGGAATTTCCATTATGACAATGAACTGTTTTTCACAGAAAAAAAATCAACTGCCACAAGGTGCTTTTGAAGTTTTACCATCAAATTTTTCATCAGAAGAAGAAAGACTCATTTCTGCAGCTTATTTGAACTCACCTATCACAGAAAAAAGCAGAATTATAGTTTCGCATGACGGACATTTACAGGCAAACGGAAAAAGACTGCGCATTTTCGGCACAAATTTAAGTCAATTCCCTTCCAAAAAAACAGCAGAATATTATGCAGATCAACTTGCAAATCAAGGTTACAACTGCATACGTTTTCATCATACAGATGCAGAATGGTCAAACTGTTTTGTAAAACGTCTTGATAACGGAAAACACATAATTGATAGACAAAAACTCGATGATTTTGATTATTTTTTTGCAAAACTCAAAGAAAAAGGCATTTATTCAAACATAAATTTTCTGACTGGACGAGAAATGTCTTCTGCTGACGGATACAAACCTGAAATCGACAGAATTTCAAATTGGAAACATAAACATTGTCTTGGTTTTTGGAATGAACAGGCACAGGATTTTCAAAAACAATATATAACTATGCTTTTGGAACATGAAAATCCTTACACAAAAACAAAATATAAAGATGACCCGGCTGTAGCTTTTGTAGAAATAAACAACGAAAACGGATTAATCATGGGATACCTTTGTGGCTGGCTTGATTCTTACTATGGCGGAGAATACTGGCAGGAATTAGAAAACAAATGGAACATCTGGCTTAAAAAAAATAATTATAATTATTCAGATCTCTCTTCACAGTTCAATAAAACTTCTCAGGAAAAACAAAATCTCATCTCGCAGGATGCAGTCTGGAATCTGGAGCAGCACGAAGGAGCAAAAGCAAAATATCTTCATGAAAAAAATAATTCCAAAATCAAAATAGAAAACAATGGAAAAGCTGGCTGGCATATTCAACTGAACAAAGCAAATCTTTCCCTAAAAGAAAACTCAATCTATACACTTCGTTTTTCTGCAAAAGCCAACAAAAACACAAATATTTCAGTTTCACTTATGCAGGCACATTCACCTTGGCAGAATTCTGGTTTTTCTTCACAAATAACACTCACAAACAATTTTCAAGATTTTGAATTCACTTTTATGCCAAATGAAACAGATGAAAACCTTAGAATTAACTTTGGCGACATGGGATTTTTGCAGGGATATCAGATTGAATTTAAAAACATTTCTCTTGTAGAAGGTGGAAACATTATAAATGTAAAATCAGCTTCAAATGATAATGAAAAAACTGCACTTCCAACTTTTGCAGAATATAAAACAGTTCCAAACGAATATAGAAATATTATTCTTTCATTTCTGTATGAACTTGAAGAAAAATACTGGATTTCCATGCGTGATTTTATCAGAAATGAAGCCGCTTCCAAATCATTGATTATGGGAACTATAAACGGCTGCAGCACTCCAGTTATTCAAAATTGTTTTGATGTCATAGACACTCATGCATATTGGAATCATCCTGTCTTTCCAAACAAAGATTGGGACAAATCAGATTATTATGTAAACAATCCATCTCTTACAAAAGCAGGTTCAAACAGCACACTCATAAATCTTGCAAAACAACGAATTTATGGAAAACCTTTCAGCGTAACTGAATATGATCATCCTTATCCAAATCAGTTTGGTCCTGAAATGTATCCAATGTACGCAAGTTTTGCGTCATTTCAGGATTGGGACTGCATTTACACATTCTGTTATGAACTTTCGCCTAGTACAAAAAAATCAAACAAAATAAACGGATTTTTTGATCAGAGAAATGATCCTGCAAAAGTAAATGCCGCACCTTTTGCAGCAAAAATTTTCAGAAATGCACTTGTAAAACCTGCACAAAAGAATTATTACATCACTTTGGATAGACAGACTGAAAAATCACTTTTATACAAAAACTCAGCATGGAATATTGGAAATCCTGAAAATTTCGGTTCGATTCCTGCAGCTGCGTTTTCTCACAAAATTGGTATTATAATTCCAGAAAATAACTTTCAAACTGATACCTCTTTTATTGATATGAAACTTGCAAAAGAAGAAGATTTTATGGAACAAAAACAATTTAGTGACACAGAAGAACTTTATTGGGACAGAAAGACTGGTCTTTTTATTGCCTGCACAGAAAAATTGACCGTAACTGTTTCGCTCAAAGATTCTGTCCTTCCTGATTTTCCGCAGCAATGGCTCCAGAAAGACAGAATTTTACCGCTTCAGGGAAATTCTTCATTTGCTTCTGTAATTGCACTCAATGAAAATAACAACATTCTCATTTACAACTGCAGCTGGCGTGGAAATAAAAATGAAAATCTGCGCGCTTATAATTCTACAAATTATTTTAGTACATACTATGATGAAGTTTCACTCACAACTGATGCAGAATATGGTATTCCACCTGTTTATGCACTTGCCGTAGATGGATTTCTGCAGCTTTATGATGGAATCAAAATTGATTTACATAAAGACAGTGGTTCTTTGTGGAAAGTGATTATGCGTAAAGACGTGAAATCCTTTTTCTGAACATCCCTGGTCTGTCCTTGCATGTGCCTGTATACTGTAATACCAATTGTACGCATTATTAGCACGTGCTGAAAGTTTTGGCAGTTTTTCCAACCATTATTAAATAAAATTCCACTTTGCCAAAACTCAATAACAACTTAGTTTGCCTGCCTAGGTCTGTCCCTGCACGTGTGGTAAACGCGTAAGGACGTGGAAGCCCTTTAGTCCACCGCAAGCGAGGCGGAGCCGAGTGCGGAGGATGAGCGTCAGCGAAGGCTGGAAGGTCCGACCCGAACGAATGTGAGGGGTACGCCCATACACGAAAATTCTTTTTTTAATTTTTACAAAAGTTTTTTAAAAGAATTGAATGACCTTTCAAAATTTATTATAATAGGCGCATTATGGCTAAGATTCAAATGAAAAATGCTATCGCTGAGCTCGATGGCGATGAAATGACTCGTGTTTTGTGGCAGGTGATTAAGGATGAACTCCTTTTGCCTTTTGTGGAATTAAAAACAGAATATTACGATTTGGGTCTTAAAAGTCGTGATGATTCTGATGATAAAGTTACTTACGATGCAGCCGCTGCGATTAAACGTTTAGGCGTTGGTGTAAAATGTGCAACTATTACTTCAAATCAGGCTCGTGTTGAGGAATATCATCTCAAACAGCTTACACCTTCTCCTAATGGAATCATCCGCGCAGAACTTGACGGTACTGTTTTCCGTGAGCCGATTTTTGTAAAGAACATTCACGGTACTGTTTCCTGCTGGAAAAAGCCGATTGTTCTTGGCCGTCATGCTTACGGTGATGTTTATAAAAACTGCGAAATCAAATGTCCTACTGCAGGAAAAGCTGAACTTGTTTTCACTGGTGTGGACGGTAAAGAAATCCGCAAAACTATTATGGATATGAAGGGTCCTGGAATTATTCAGGGAATTCACAATCTTGATAATTCTATCGAAAGTTTTGCCCGCTGCTGCTTTACTTATGCTTTGGATAGAAAACTCAGCGTTTGGTTTGGTGCAAAAGATACTATTTCTAAAACTTATGACGGAAACTTCAAAGCTATTTTCCAGAGAGTTTTTGATGAAGAATATAAAGCAAAATTCGACGAAGCTGGCATTGAATATTTTTACACTTTGATTGATGATGCTGTTGCCCGTGTTATGCGTTCTGACGGTGGCTTTATGTGGGCTACAAAAAATTACGATGGCGATGTTATGAGCGATATGATTGCTTCGGCATGCGGTTCGCTTGCAATGATGACTTCTGTTCTTGTCAGCCCGGATGGAAATTTTGAATATGAAGCAAGTCACGGAACTGTTCAGAAGCACTATTACCGCTATCTGAAAGGTGAAAAAACTTCAACAAACCCTGTAGCTACAATTTTTGCATGGACTGGTGCTCTTGCAAAACGCGGTGAACTTGACGGAACACAGGAACTTGTAGATTTTGCTAAAAAACTTGAAAAAGCAACTTTGCAAACTATCGAAGAAGGTTACATGACTGGTGACATTGCACGCATTGCCGAACCAAAAGCTAAAGAAGTGCTTGATTCATGGCAGTTCATTAAAGCTATAAGAGAAAGATTGTAAAACTGTTTTTAACCTAGCAAAAAAAATGGGTGGACGAGAAAAAATCTCACCACCCTTTTTTTATTTTCAGTAATATTTCTGCACAAAAAAATTATTAAAACTCCAAGTGCATTTTTTTTTATTCTTATTTGTGACAGATTTTTGCTTCACATTCTTTGTAAATAGCAGAAGTTTTTGCCACAACTTCAGCAGGAATTTCTTTGATATTTGGATCTCCTGCAAGACCATTATCTTTTAACCAGTCACGAACAAACTGTTTGTCGTAAGAAGCAGGACTTCCACCAACTTCATATTTACTCAAATCCCAGAAACGGCTTGAATCTGGTGTAAGAACTTCATCTGCAAGAACTAAATCGCCATTTTCATCCAAACCAAATTCAAATTTTGTATCTGCAATGATAATTCCATTTTTGTATGCATGATCATAGCATTTTTTATAAACTTCGAGAGCAGCTTTTTCAATTTTTGAACCAAGTTCTTCTCCTAAATCATCCTTCATATACTGAAGTGTCACATTTATATCGTGTCCTTCAGCTGCTTTTGTTGACGGAGTTACAATTGGTGCTTCAAGTTTTTCTGCCTGTTTATATTCTTTTTCAAATTTATGACCAAGGAATGGTTCTCCTTTTTTGTAAGCTTCATACATTGATCCGAACATATAACCGCGCACAATTACTTCATAAGGAATCATCTTAAGTTTTTTTACAAGAATTGTTCTTCCTTCAAATTCAGGTTTTTGGAATTCAACAGGCATATCTTTTAAATCAGATGAAATCATGTGATTTTTTACAATGTCTTTTGTGTAATCAAACCAGAAATTTGCAAGACTGTTCAACACTTTTCCTTTATCTGTAATCATTGTTGGCAAGATCACATCGAAAGCTGAAATTCTGTCTGTTGTTACAATCACCATTCTTCCATCTTCAAGGTCATAAACCTCCCGAACTTTTCCTGAAATAATTTTTTTCATATAAACCTCACAAAAAAATATATGGGAAACCTCTAAAATCGCAAAAATTTGCTTTTTTTTAGAGATACCGTAAAGCTAAATATGTTGAGTCAAAGCACGCTGATGCTTAAAACTTTGACTTTGCAGTTTTAAAGTTTGAAATAAACCCTAAATCAAAATGCCACCGAATTCCAGTTTGTAACGGCTGCATATTTCATCATACTCTTTTTTATCTTTTTTGTCATTAAAACCTGTAACAAAAAGTTTTGCGCCACAATTCGATTTTTTTTCATTTTGATTATTATAAACTGCATTTTGCGAAAACACAGCTAAAGCACGGTTAACTACGCCTTCAACAGAATCCACTACCTGAATATCCTGTCCGCACACTTTCTGCATTTCTTTTTTGATATTTAAAAAATGTGTACACCCCAAAATGATGACATCACAGCCGTTTTCTGCAAAATATTTTACAGATTCTTTGCATGCCTGTTCTCGTTCACTTTGAGTTGCTGTAAACGATTCATGTTCTATAAATGAAATCAGTTTTGGATCTCCGCGTAAAAACATCTCACAGTCAGCTGCAAAATGATTTTTTAAATCCCTATTATATGGATGTTCAACTGTTGCCTTTGTTGCTAAAAGTCCAATTTTTCTTTTTTTTGAAACTTTCGCAGCCAGTTTGATTGCAGGAACTGTCCCCACAAAAATCTGATCTGGAAAAACTTCCCTCAAAACATCAAGGCTGTTTACGCTCATTGTATTGCAGGCAAGCACAATCACTTTTGGAGAAAATTTTTCGATAATCATTTTTACACAATGCAAAACTGCAGTCACAATCTGCTCATGATTTTTTTCGCCATAAGGAAAATTTGCAGTATCGCCTACATAGACACATTTTGCATCAGGTTTGAGTTCGAGTAAATGCATTAGATAAGGAATTCCGCCGATTCCTGAATCAAGAAAAACAAAATCTACCATAATGAATATCAAAATCTAAATCAAAAATTACGATAAAAAATCAAAACTTATTAATCAAAAAGACTGTTAAATAAATCTCTTGCCTTTTTTGCTTTATCATCTGCATTCTGCTTTTTGGAATCATTCACGCAAAAATAATCACAAAAATTAGTGCGTTCTTTATCACACACAGGAGAATCTACATTTTCCCGACATTCATAGTGACTTGAAGCATCATAAAATTTACAGCCCTTGCAACTATGCAAATCACAGCCACACAAAGGACATTCTGTCATCCTTGTAACTTTTTCCAACGAAATTTCCTTTCCACATTTCCAACAAATCATAAAAAACATTTTACAACCTTTCAAAAATATTAGCAATAATGTATAATAAACTTATGTTTACATTGAACAAGTGCCTTGTGCATTACTGCAACAATCATGCTCTTTCAACTTTTGACCAGAACGGAAATTTATGCTCATCTGACAGTTACTGTCTTGACCACATTCCAAATCCTGGCAAAATAAAGGATGATATTTATAATTACATCGCATCACATGATAAAATTGTTGGATTGAATGCCTGTGGACTAATTTTTTCAAATATTGATTTTTCAAATAAAAAATTTTTTGGCTGCAATTTTACTAACTGTACTTTTTTGAACAATCATTCAGAAAATCTGCTTATGAGAATGTGTTTTTTTGATTTTGCAATTTTCAATGACTGCAATTTCATCCACAGCAAAAATCTTTTCAATTCATTTTCCATGGCAACTTTTACGCACACACTTTACACTTCAAGCGACCTTGTGCAGAATAATTTCAACGGAATTAAGGCATATCAGTGTTCTTTTGATGATTCCGACCTTTTATACTCACGTTTTATAAATGCAACTCTCGTTGATACTTCTTTCAGAAACTGCAATATTAAAAAGACTATTTTTTACAATACAAACCGCACAAATGTTTCGTTTAAAATGTCAAACACGCGCGAAGCATTATTTGAATCGGAAGATGATAAAATCAATAAAAATGATATTGAATTTGGAAATTCGATTGTAGATGGAGGCATATTATGAAAATATATTTCCATTTGAATGAGGGCGGATTTTCAAACTGTTATCTTGTGGTCGATGAAGTTTCAAATCAGGCAATCATTATCGATCCTGGAAAAATCACCAAAGAAATAATTGCACGAATTGAAGATAACCATTTAAATCTTGCGGCTGTTTTGATTACTCACAATCACGGTTCTCATGCTGATGGACTCAGAACACTTCGGAAAATCTATTCTCCAAAAGTTTTTGCAGCTGATTGGGCTGTAGCAGCAAACGATACGACTGTAATTACTGGTGATGGGACTACGGAAATTGAAGGAATACAGGTAAGTTATCTTACAATTCCAGGTCACACTTCTGATTCAGTTGTTTATGGAATTGGAAGCATTCTTTTTACTGGCGACGTATTACTTTCCGGTGAAATTGGAAAAACGAATTCAAGTTATTCAGAATATATTTTACGTTCAAATATTGAACACAAGATTTTTTCGCAGCTTGAAAGCACTATTTTGATGCCAGGTCACGGTCCTCCTTCTACACTTGGAGCGGCAAAAGCAATTTACAATCAAAATCTGCCTCAAAAACACACGAAATAAAATACTGCTGGAGTTTTTGATTTTATGACAAAAACGTTTTTGATTTTTCATCCTGATTTGGAACTTTCTCTTGTTCGTTTCCAAAAAGAACTTACACAAAAACTAAATCAAACTATTTTCTCAAAACAGATTTCAGAAGAAAACAAAATTTTAAACGAAAACAGATTTTCACAGCCGAATAAATTTTTGCAACCGAATAAAGTTTCACAATCAGTTTTACATTCCAAAACTTTTTTTTACGCGCCTCTTCCTTTGTGGCTGGAATTAAATCATGATGATTTTTTCTGCGAAAATAAATCCCAATTAAAAAAACTTGCCACTGATATAAAAAGTGTTTCTTTACTGGAAAATCTTAAAATCATAGAAAATTCTGTATCTATCACTGCAAAAATTGTTTTAGCAAAAAAACAAAATTCACCAGAAAATTCAACATCGCCAGAAAATTGCGAGTTTTTTTTCGATTTACCAGTTTCCACACTTCATAACTGCAAAAATATAACCGGAGAAAATCTGAAAATCATCAAAAATACAAAAAATCCAATAAAAAATATAAAAATTTTCAGGCTTGGAATCTGCAGACAAATATCAAAAAATGCAAAAGAAATTGAAGATTTCGTATGGGCAAAAAAAAACTCTTAATTCCTTTTTCAAGAAACTAAGAGTTTGACGCTTGGCAGAATCGAACTGTCGACCTACTGCTTAGAAGGCAGTTGCTCTATCCAGCTGAGCTAAAGCGCCGTAAACGTGCTTAACAATATATCACAAAAATTATTTTGAATCAAGTGGTAAACCAAGCATTTCTTTCATAGTTCTCCATCCAAGCATAGCGCATTTTACACGAGAAGGCATGTGTGAAACATCTTGTAATGCCGCAGCTTCATCCAGCTGTTCCAATTCTTCCTGAGAAACAGTTCCTTTTATCATTCTGTCAAAAATATCTGCAAGCTCCAAAGCTTCCTCTTTTGTTTTGCCGATAACTACATCAGCCATCATATCTACAGAAGCCTGACTTACTGCACAACCAGAACCTGTAAAGCTTGCATCAATAATTTTTCCATCATCTCCTAGTTTCATCTGTAAAGTAATTTGGTCTCCACAACTTGGATTTACACCTTCCAGACAAAAAGTAGGTTCATTCATATTCTGTTTATGAGAAGGATTGATATTATGTTCATTTAAAATTTCACGATAAAGTTCTTTAGTCTCCATTGTAATCTCCAAATTCAGAATATTTTAATCTTTATAACCTGACCATTTTCGCACCATTGCAAGTTTTTCCAGAAAAATATCAACTTCTTCTGGTGTATTATAAAAATAAAGACTTGCTCTTGCACTCGACTGCACTCCAAGATACTGACCAAGAGGCTGCGCACAATGATGTCCAGCACGAATTGCAATATGCTCATCACTCAAAAGCGATGCAATATCATGCGGATGCACACCATCAATTGTAAAAGTGGCAATTCCACTACGTTTTGCTCCGTCTTTGCTTCCAATTATATTAACATGGGGAATTTTTACCATTCCGTCAATCAGTTTAGAAGTCAGATACTTATCATATTCTTCAATGTTTTCCATTCCTACAGAGTTTATGTAACGAATTGCAGAACCAAGACCAACAGCATCACAAGCGCTCACAGTACCAGCTTCAAACTTGAGAGGAACTTCTGCCCAGGTTGCACTTTCACGAGTAACATATTCAATCATTTCTCCACCAGTCAAAAAAGGTGGCATATTTTCCAGAAGATTTTTTTTACCATATAAAACGCCTATTCCCATAGGTCCGCATAATTTGTGACCGCTCATAGCAAAAAAGTCTGCATCAAGATCCTGCACATCAATCTTTGTGTGAGCTGCAGATTGAGCACCGTCAACAATCATCACAGCGCCAACATCATGAGCTTTTTTACAAATCTTTTTGATTGGGTTTGTCACGCCCAAAACATTGCTTACATGCACGCAAGAAACAATTTTTGTTCGTTCTGTGATTTTTGATTCAATTTCTTCATCACTTATAATTCCTGTTTCTTTATCACATTCCATGAATACAAGTTTCGCACCTGTTTGACGGCAAACCATCTGCCATGGCAAAATATTTGAATGATGTTCCATAATTGTAATACAGATTTCATCATCTTTTTGAAGATTTGAAAGTCCATAACTGTACGCTACAAGATTTAAACTTTCAGTTGTATTTCTTGTAAATATGATTTGCGAACTATCCTGTGCGTTAATAAAATTTGCAACCTCATTTCGAGAATGTTCATAAGCCAATGTTGCACGTTCACTTAAATCATAAAGACCACGCAAAGGATTTGCATTTGCAGTTGCATAAAAGTGACTCATAGCATCAATTACTAAAAAAGGACGTTGTGCCGTAGCCGAAGTATCAAAATATACAAGCTGAGCATTTTCTTTTGAATTATGCTCATCTATAGCTTTAAAAAAAGGAAAATCTTTACGATATTTTTTCATATCAATTTTTTTTTCATTTATAAAATCACTCATAATCATTTCCTAAAAAATTTTATTTATAAAATCCAAAACTTCATTTTTTACGTTCTGATTTTCAATCAAATCAGCAGCAGCCTGCACTTTTGCTTTTGATAAAAGTTCTTCTGCCATCTTTTGACTAATTGAACGAGTCTGCATATAAAACAACATTTCATCAGAAAGCCTTCCAATAGTTGCTCCATGCTCACCTTCAACATCTTCTTCATCACACAAAATGACAGGCAAAGATTTATTTACAGCTTTTGGAGAAAGCAAAAGAGTTTCTTCCATTTCATTACCTTTTGCACCGCAACAACCTTTTTTTAAGTCAATAGTTCCACGATAAGTTTTTTTAGCAGAATCTTTTACCGAACCATTCACAAACATCTTACATTCAGATTTTTTTCCATATTGCTCAACAATATGATTCATATCCAGATACTGTTCATCGCGACAAAGATAAGCGATATTTGACACAAACTTAGAATAATCGCCTTTTAAAACAACGTGAAGTCCTGAATCTATATGAGCAGCTCCAAGTTCAATCTGCACAAAATCAACTTTAGAACTCTTTTCCTGAAAAATCGCAGTGTCATCTAACATCAGGGATTTATTATCCATAAGCTGCACTTTTATAATTTTTAATTCAGCGTTTTCTTCCATATATATGTCATTTTTTACAAGAACACAGTTATCATTTCCTTTGAACACACAAATGACAGTCGCACGTGAATCTTTTTTTGCAACAAACTTATAACTGTTCATCGCCTTGCAATTATCTTTTCCCTCAATATTACCAGAAAAATCAAAATTGATAATCAAAGGATTTTCTGCTTCACCTTCAATCACAATAACTTTTTGATTTTTTACATTTTCAAGGATTATTTTTTCAAGCGGATGAACTTCCTTCGTTTCTTGAATTTTAGCATTATTCACATCGTCATTTTCAGGTCGTACCACAAGCTCTGAATCAGAAGAATCTGATTTTGCATTATCCAAAGTATTTGTTTTTTGTTGTTTTGAATTTGCAATAAATCCCGAATCAAAAGGTTTTGGATTTGCACGATTAAAAACACCACTTAAATTCTCAAATCTTTCCTGCGGAAAAGCAACATCACAAAGATTTTTTACAGAAAAACCGTCTGGCAATTCCACAATATTTCCATTATTTTCATAAAAATCGCAAATTTGACCTTCAATTGAAAGCAAATCATTATTTGATTTAAGCCAGTTCCATGTCAGAGAAGGTACAATATTTGTTTTTACATTTTCAACTATCATAATTTTCCTATTACAGAGAATTTTTCATCTCTAAACGAATAAGATTATTCATTTCAACAGCATATTCAAGCGGAAGTTCCTTGCTCACAGGATTTGCAAACCCGCTTACAATCATACTTCTAGCTTCTTCTTCGCTGATTCCCCTCGACATCAAATAAAAAATCGCTTCATTACTGATGCGTCCAATTTTTGCTTCATGCCCAACATCACAATCATCAGTCATCACCTGCATTGCAGGAATTGTGTCAGAACGACTTTTACTGTCAAGCATCAAACTTTGACAAGAAACACTGGCTTTCGAACCTTTCGCTTCTTTTCCTATATAAACAGCAGAACGGTAAAAACTTTCACCGCCCCCTTTTGAAATAGACTTAGTAGTAATCAAACTGGTTGTATTTTCCGCCAGATGAACCATTTTGGCACCAGTATCAAGACTCTGTCCAGCACCAGCAAAAGTAACTCCAGTAAACTCTGCACGAGCATTTCTTCCAATCAAATCAGACTCAGGATACAAATACGAAATATGACTACCAAAACTGCCCGAAACCCATTCAATGCTACCGTTTTCTTCCACTTTTGCACGCTTAGTATTCAGGTTATACATATTCTTAGACCAGTTCTCAATAGTCGAATAACGCAAATGCGCTCCTTTTTTCACAAAAAGTTCAACAGCACCTGCATGCAGATTAGCCTCATTATATTTTGGAGCCGAACATCCTTCAATGAAATGCAAATCCGCCCCTTCATCAACAATAATAAGAGTGTGCTCAAACTGTCCCGCACCTTTTGCATTTAACCTGAAATACGACTGCAAAGGAAAACTCAAATGCACACCTTTTGGAACATAAACAAAACTTCCACCCGACCACACAGCACCATGCAAAGCCGCAAATTTATGATCTTTTGGAGTAATCAGAGTCATAAAATACTCCTGCACCATAGGTCCCCACTGCTCAGACTTCAAAGCCTCTTCAAAGCCCATATACACCACACCCTGCTTTGCAACTTCTTCCTGAACATTATGATAAACAAGTTCAGAATCATATTGAGCCCCAACACCGGCCAAAGATTTCCGTTCCGCCTCAGGAATTCCAAGTTTTTCAAAAGTTTCTTTTATGTCATCAGGAACATCTTCCCATTTACCGCTCATTTGAGTTTTAGGACGAACATAAGTCGCAATATTTTGAATATCAAGCCCTTCGATTCCAGGTCCCCAGTCAGGCACTCGCAGACGGTGATACATTTCAAGCGATTTCAAACGAAATTCCTTCATCCACTGCGGATCCCCTTTTTCTTCACTGATTTTTGCCACAATATCAGCAGTCAACCCACTTTCAATTCTAAAAAAATCCTGCTCATTTTCTTCGTAGCGAAAATCGTAAAATTCTCTATTTATATCATCAACAAAAGTTTTTTTCTCAGCCATCGCTTTTTCCATAAAAAATTAATAAAAAAACATCAAAACAGATTTCCAAAAAATTTCAAATTCAAAACCACAATTTTAATAATCATTTTTATTATTCGGGCGGCTTTGCTTCGCAAAACAGGCTTTTCGGGGTTTCATTCCTTCGCTACGCTTCGGAACTGGCTACGCCAGCCCCTACAATCCTTGCCGCATTTTAAACACAAAAAATCTATTAGTTCTTTAAAAACTGCTCAAAACCTTCTGCATTAATTTTTTCAACCAAAGAACCGTCACCTGTGTGAACAATATGACCTTTCACAAGAATATGAGTATAATCAATCTTCAAATTTTCAAGAATTTTCGCATTATGAGTAATAATCAAAAGTGCACCGCCCACTGTTTCCTGATATTTTTTAATTCCTTCAGAAACAACACGCACAGCATCAACATCAAGTCCAGAATCAGTTTCATCAAGAATTGCAAAATCAGGCTTCAACATCAAAAGTTGTAAAATTTCAGACTTTTTTCGTTCTCCACCAGAAAAACCAACATTCAAATCACGTTTTGCATAATCTGCATTCATATTCAAAAGTTCCATGCAGGCTTTTAATTCCTTTTGAAATTGAAAAAGCTTCACATGTTCACCAGTTTTCTGCTGCATCGCAGAACGAATAAAACTTTCCAAAGAAATTCCTGGCACTTCCAGTGGCGACTGAAACGACATGAACATACCAAGTTTTGCACGCTTATCACAAGCTTCCTCAGTAATATCATTATCCTTGAAAAATATCTTACCGTCAGCAACTTTATAAACAGGATTTCCCATTAAGGTATTACCCAAAGACGATTTTCCAGCGCCGTTAGGTCCCATCAATACATGAACTTCACCAGAATTTACACTTAGAGATAAATCATCAATTATTTTTTTGCCATCTTCCAACGTGGCACTTAAATTTTTAACATCTAATAACATAACCATAATATACTAAATTTTTGATATTTAGACAACAAATATCACACTTTTTCCTACTAATTTACTAGGGAAGTTTTTTTATTATTCAGGTTAAAAAAATAATTTCTATACAATAAAAGTTAAATCCATATATTTTTTTTTGACTTTATGATAAAATCAATTTTGTAGAAAAAAAATCAACATTGTCCTATATAAAAAAAGAAACAGGAATCTTTTATGAATCATAAATCTTTTGTCTTTTTTGACTGTGAATGTGCAAACACTTTTGAAGGAATTGGAAAAATATGTTCACTTGGATACGTTATTTGCGATGATGATTTGAATGTAATAGAAAGCGAAGACGTTGTAATAAATCCAGAATGTGAATTCGACTGGTATATTTTAAGCGGCAAAGGAGAATGTAAACTTGCCTATTCCAAAGATTTTTTCCGCACAAAACCAAATTTTGAAAGTTATTATAAAAGCATAAAAAAACTTTTTACAACTGGAAACAGATATATCGGAGGTTTCGCAGTTTCAAATGACGTTGGATTTGTAAACAGTGCCTGTCAGCGATATAATTGTGACTACATCAATTTCAGAGCTTTTGATGCAGAAAAATATTTTGAAAATAAATATGGAAAAAAACAAAAACTATCACAATGGGCACAAGAATTTGGAGTAAACATTTCCAAATTTCAATCGCACAAATCAGTTGACGATGCAATGATGACAATGTTGTGTTTAAAAGCTGAATGTGCAAAAACGGGCAAATCCATCGAACAGGTTTTTACAGAAAACAAGGGATTTTTCATCTCCAGCGAACAAATGCTTATTCAAGCAGAAGAACGTGCATACCGCAGGGAAGTGACAGAAAAAATAAAACGACTTTTTGGAAAAGTTTCACCAAAACCAAAATTCAAAAAACTTATCGGTCAAAAATTTGAAATTGACGGCAAACTTTTAAAAGATGTTGATACAACATTTGAACTTGTAAAAAAAATCTATGAATATGGTGGCAGCGTTTACGAACACTTAACATCAGACGGCACAGTCATCTTCCAGGATGAAATTCCAGCCCAACTAAAAGCAAAAATTACAAAGCGCGGATTAAAATGCATTACAATAGAAGATTTTTATGAAAATCTGACATCTTCAACGACATTAAACTCAAAAAAATCATAATACAATCAGAAATATTTTCTGAAAAACAGTTTCCCTAGTTTTTTTTTTGAAAATCTGCTATATTTTTAATATGAATTTTGCAATTTTTAAAAATTTTTTTCAAAAAGTTTCAGCTTATTTTCATAAATTAACAGACTTTCAAAAAAAAACAATAATTCTTTGTTCAAGTCTGCTTGCTGTTATTCTTATCATTCTCATTTTTTTTGCAGTAAACAGACACAAATCAGCTGTTCATCTAGAATGCATTGAAACGCAAGGTTCTTCATCATTAATTGCAATCAATAAATATGCACAAAAAGGCATCATCAAAGACGGTCAGACAGCTTTTTTTAAATTTTCACCGCATCAATTGCAGCTTCTTTCATCAGTTTATGAAAAATATTCCACAGTTTCCATTACAATCCGCATTAATCTTATTCCCAAAAAAAATAAAGAATATCTAAACAGTTACTTGAAATTCGGTTTTCTTACAGAAAAAGATTTTTCAAATTCTTCAAAAAAAGAATTCCAAAACATTTCCGATACCTCACATCCTCTGATTCAGGCAAATCTTTCTTCTGCACCTCAAGTTTTTGACATTTCTCTTGCTGCTCAAAAACCAAAAGATTCCAAAAATTTCCATAATAATCTTCCTAGAGGATTTTTTGTTTCCAGCGATTACGATTGCAAAATTGTTGCTGCATGTGCAGTTCCTTCTGAAATTGGTTTTGATATTGATTATGAAGTTCCATTTTACGGATTTGCAGGAAACGGAGGCTATCTTGATTTTTCACAGAATATAATAGATTTTTCAGGTGCATCCCTTGTTTTCCCAGTTGAAAACACTTCTATAAGTTCCATGCCTGAGTTTGCCATCACTTTAAGTAAAAATAACGAAAACAAGTCAACACTCGATAACAAAGTTTTTATAAATTTCACTTTAGGCGGAGAAAAATTTTCTCTGAACAACGTTCAAACTGACTCTCAAATTATCATTCCTTCATCTGCATTAAAATCACCTTTTTCTAGAGCTGAAATTACACAAAATTCACAGCAGATAACATCATTCATTCTAAGGGCAACATACAATCAACCAGACTCTGAGGGTCAGGTTCTCATACCTGTAAAAACAGACCCCGGCCTCATTTTAAACTATAACAAAACTGCGTGGCGCACTTTAGATTACGAAGTTTTTGAATGGGATAGATTTGATCGCATTTTATTTTTTGATACACGAAATTACGATGTACAAGATAATTTTTTCAGGCGCATGGCATATTTTGTAGAAAAAGAAGGTTACAAAGGAACACTTCTGACTAACGAACAACTACAAGGAAAACACGGTTACAATGCTCATGATTACAGTGCAGTTTCAATGGCAAGTTTTTTCAATAAAGCTTTGCAGGAAAATTTTCCATTGAATAAAGAAGAAGAACTTCTCAAAAAAATTCTTATTGAAAATGATCTTATGGAATTTGACGGTAATGCTTTTATTCCTCACGAAGGTGGAATTGTTTCCATTTCACAAGAATCAGCTCCTTATCTTCGCGCAACACTTTTAGCTCACGAAGGATGGCATACATTATTTTTTAAAGATGAAGAATTCAGAAATTTTACTAGTGCTGTTTATTACACTATGGATCAAACTTCAGTTCAGTTTTTAAAAGATTATTTTAAAAGTCAGCCAGGTCTTGGTTATGACCAGAATGATGATTATCTCATGCACAATGAATTTATGTCATATTTAATGCAGCAAAGAATATCAGAAGTAGCAAAATATTTTGTTCACCTTGCAAACCGCGGTTCTGTTATTAAATATACACCAGAACTTGCAGCTTATGTCCGCAAAACAGAAGGAAAAACTTTCGAAGACGCAGCTTTGGCATTAAATGATTTTGTTTTTGATAAATATCAGATTGTTGGCGGCAATATTGCTTTGATTTCAAAAAATTAATTTATTTTACTTTTATCAATTGTTACAGCACCCAAATACAAAATATTACTGTAAACTGGTGTATAAGTTGTATCTCTTCCAACGGCAATCGCAAACATGGCTACATACCAAACATCATTTGTTTGTGAAGAAGAAGAAAATTTTGTATCCGCATCATCAGAAACTGGAATGTTATTATATTCTGAAGTTCCCGAAAAATTAAAAGAAGATTTTGTAGAAATATCACGTAAAGGAACTGTTTTTTCACCACTTAAAGGCTTGTCATCAACTTTTATTTGGGCAGAATAAGCCTCCATACCCAAATAATCACTTAACCTAACATAAACTTTTCTGTTAGTCCCTGTATATGGAATTAACGTCGCATCATTTAATCCGTCTGCCTTTAATTGTTTATAATTATATTTATCTTCATCAATAAGCTTATATGGTGCATTATAGTTATTTTCAGTATCATTTGCAATCGATGTTAATGAAGACACTTCAGAGGAGAGCGTAGAAGAACTATTATAAATTTTATAATAGATGGAAGTTCCTACAAATGAGGTATAACCTGTTTCATTTGTATAGAATTCAAAATAATCATTTTGATATTCTGTATTTCCAACAGAAGGCTGATTTGAAATATTTGTTGGTGAATCTAACATTATAAAAACATCAAGGCCACACCCCATGTTAAATAAAAAAAGACATCCCACAAAAATGAAAAATATTATTTTTTTCCTGCAGAATGTCTTTTTCAAAATTTCACCTTTATTTTGATGCTTTCAGTGTAATAAGTCTAGACTTTGCAAGTTTTGCCCAATCATCAGAAGGATTACTATCGTTTAATTCTGTATAAACAGCAATTGCTTCTTCAGTCTTACCCAAAGATTCCAAAACACGACCATAACTGAATTTTGCATGACATGCCAAAGCAAAATCTTTTGAATCAGCAGCAAGTTTGTAATTTACAGCAGCTTCTTCTGCATTTCCCAACTGTTCATAACAAACTGCAATCTGATAATAAGCAATTGGTTCAATATAAGTCTTTTTTGATTTAGCTGCCGCTGCTTTCCAATAATTCAGTGCATCTTCATATTTTTTCATTTGATAAGAAATTTCAGCACTCAAAAGATTTGCACGGGCTCCAACAATTCCACCTTTATTCACAAGTTCCTGCAATTTGTCAAGAGCATCTGTTTTTCGAGCAGTCAACTCCCCTTCTTCCAATGATTGAGAAGCATCTGTCATAGTAAATGAAATTTCATCAATTCTAGAAAGATTTTTTTCTTTTTGATTTGCTGATACAGAAACAGCAACAATAAATCCAATCAAACAAACAACTATTGCAATTAACACAACAATCAAAAGTTTTCTGTTTTTTTCCAGAAAACCATTCAATCGTTTGCTTGATGTTTGTTTTTCTTCTTTCTCTGCCATTATTAATTCTCCCATAAAAACTTCGCGTTAGCGATTACGCAGGAGGCGCAAAATCCAAGTTTATGAAGTGCTACGCACGCATTAAACTTAAGTTATAAAAATTACACAGATTTAATTTTTATAACACCTCCCAAAATAATTCTGCCATAAAGCTTAAACTTTTTTATTTCTTTTGAATTTTAAGTTCGTTTATCAATTTTATCACATAAGTACGTTGTATTCCAAGTACTTTAGCAGTTTTTGTTTGATTCCAGCCGTTTTCTTCAAGAATTTTTGTCACATATTCTTTTTTGAAAGTTTCTATTGCATTTTTTAATGTTTTACTTTCATTATTTTTTTGCATATTATCATCAAAAAAATTTCGAGAATTAAAAATTCCTAAATCAGAACTATTTATAACAGGAGGTGTTCCTATGATAAAAGCTCTTTGCACAGCATTTATCAATTCATCGGCATTCCCAGTCCAAATGCAATTTTCCATCGCAGTTTTTGCTTCTTCAGAAAAATCTGAAAAATTATATCCTGATTTTTTGCTAAAACTTTTCAGATAAGTTTTAGCAATTGGAATTATATCTTCCTTTCTCTGCCGTAATGGTAATACATTCAGCACTACAGAATTAAGTCTGTAATATAAATCAGGAAGAAAATAACCTCTGGAAACTTTTTCTTCCAACGAATTTTCAACAGAACAAATAATTTTTATATTTAAACTTTTTTTAGCTGTTTTATGCAAAAAAGTTTTAAAAACCATCTGCATTTCGTTAGACAATTCATCAGCAAAACTAACAAATAGTGTTATTTTTTGGTTTAACGCAATAAGATTTTCCACAGTAGAAAATGCTTCTATAATCTGTTGTTTCTCAAAAGACTTACAGTTAATCTCAAAAAAATATCCAAAATTTCCCGTTGCTTTATAATGAATGTGCTGAGAAATCAGACGTTTTCCAGTTCCCCTTTCACCAATAAGTAAAACAGAAGCATTATCTTTTGAAAGATTTTCAATTAAATCTCTCATTTGATTTGCAAAATCACTTAATCCGGCAAAAGGCACTAAATTTTTACTCATTCTGCTATTATAAAAAATAAACTGTCTGACAATTCACAAAAAATCATCAGACAGTTTTCTAGTTTATAAATATCGGAAATTTCTTCAATATAAACTAGTCATTTTTCTGTGATTTCAACATTTCGCCCAAAGTATATGCTCCTTCATCATCACCATTTGCAGTAGACATATACTGAGAAATTTCATCACGCTGCTGTTTACGTTTGTATTCACGAACAGAGAATGCAACCTGTTCCTTTTCAACTTTTACGTCAACAACATAAACATTGATTTTGTCACCAACTTTATACTTTGTTACAGCTTCTTCGAAAGGAACATCTTTGTCATCACTCAAGTTTGCTTTGTTTACAAGACCTTCGATTCCGTTTGGAGCTTTTACAAATACACCAAAATCAGTGATTGAAGTAATTTCACCTTCCAATGTTGAACCAGCTTTATACTGTTCAGCAAATTCTTTCCAAGGATTATCAGTAAGCTGTTTAATTCCAACTCTAATTCGGTGTGATTCAGAATCACATTCCAAAACTACAGCATCAACTTCCTGATTTACAGTCAATTCGCTTCCCGGATGTTTAACTTTCTTTGTCCAAGAAATATCATCAGCATGAAGGAATCCGTCAATTCCATCTTCCAAAGAAATGAAAGCACCTGCATTTGTAATTTTTACAACATTTCCGTGAACTTTTGTTCCAGGAGCATATCTTTCATTGATTGTATCCCAAGGATTTGGAGTTGCCTGTTTAAATCCAAGAGAAACACGTCCTGCCTGAATATCATATCCAAGAATAACAGCTTCAACTTCCTGACCGAGGGAAACCATATCACCAGGTTTATTAATCTTCTTTGTCCAAGAGAATTCACTGATATGAACAAGTCCTTCAATTCCTTCTTCCAATTCAACAAAAGCACCAAATTCTGTAAGCTTTGTTACTTTTCCTTTAACAACATCATTTACATGATATTTTTCTTCAAAATGAATCCAAGGATCTTCTGTAAAGTGTTTCAAAGAAAGATTAATTCTCTTTTCAGCTGGATCAAGACGAATTACTTTTAATTCGATTTCCTGACCTTTCTTTACAAAATCTTTAGGGCGAGCAACATGACCCCAACTCATATCATTTATGTGGAGAAGACCGTCAAATCCACCTAAATCAATGAAAGCACCAAAACTTGTGAAACTTTTTACAGTTCCTTTTACTGTATCACCAATCTGAACAGAGTTAAAGAATGCTTCACGTTTTGAATCAACTTCTTCTTCCAAATATTTACGTCTATTAACTACAGGATTGAGTTTGTTATCAGAATAAAGACGTTCAATATAGAATTTCGACTTTACACCAAGCAGAGATTCAGGTTTTTCAATTTTATCTGAATCAGCCTGACTAATCGGCAAGAAAGCAGCTCTATCGATTCCAAGATTTACTTCATATCCGCTTTTTACAACTTTTGAAATAATTCCTTCAACTGGAGTTTTTTCTTTCCAAGCTGTCTGAATTTCTTTCAAAAAGCGTTTTGAATCAGCTTTCTTTTTTGATAAAACAGGACCATTTGCATTATGTCCTGACAACAATGCCTGTACCTTATCCCCTTCTTTCGGCAGACCTTCTGCGAACTCCTCAACAGGGATTAATCCCTCTGATTTGTCTCCAATGTCAACATAAACATAATCGTTTGTGACCTGAACAACTGTTCCTTCTACCAACTGACCTGCTTGAGGTGCATTGAATTCTTTCAGAGATGCCTCTAATTGTGCCTGAAAGTCTCCCTTGGAGTTCTGGGCAACTTCCTTTTCCACTTCCATTTCTTCCATTGTAAAACCTTTAAATTATGAAATTTGTTTATATATTATCGCACAAACATCATCAATCGTCAAGTTAGAAGTGTCAATATATATTGCATCTTTTGCAATCTTTAACGCTCCTTCCTTTTTATTTTTATCGATGTTGTCACGTTCAATAATTGACTGTTTTATTTGTTCCAGAGTCATATCACTTACGCCCTGTTCAAAACGTCTTTTGGCACGAACTTCGGCACTTGCATCAAGATAAATCTTATACTCAGCATCAGGAAAGACTACAGTTGTCATGTCTCGTCCTTCACAAACGATGCTTAAAGATTTTGTAATCTCTCTCATCAAGTCATTTACAAAATGTCTGACTGGAATAATTGCACTCACCTGTGCTACATTTTTTGCTACCCTGTCATCATGAAGATGAGCTGTAACATCTTTTCCATTTAAAATAAAATGACTATCAGCAGTATATTCAATTTTCTGATTTCTGCAAAATTCAATTGTTTTTTCTTCGTCGCTATAATCAACGCCGGCATCCAGAATTGCAATTGTCAAAGTTCTGTAGAATCCACCGCTATTCAAAAAAGTTATGTTAAGCTTCTTTGCAATCATCGAAGCGATTGTACTTTTACCAGTTCCTGCAGGACCATCAATTGCTATAATCATTTTAGTATCCTCATTTTTATAATAAAACTTATCTTTAATATACTATAATTTTTTGTTTTCGCATAGAGAAATCAAGCGTTGAATTTCAAATTTTGTTAAATCTCTAAATTCTCCAGGCTTTAAGTCATCAAGTTTTACATTACCAATACGCACTCTGACTAATGATTTAGTACCTATATTTTGTGAATCCAATACATTTCGAATTTCACGGTTTTTTCCTTCTATTAAAACGATTTTAATTTTTCTTGGTTTTAAAATCTCACAGTGAAGACACTTATAAAATTTTCCTTCAACACGAATGCCTTTTTCAAATTTCTCTGGAAAATCTTGAGGAATATCTTGGCTAGTTTCTACTATATACTCTTTTTCTATTTGACTCGATGGATGTGATAACTTAGCTGCAAATTCTCCGTCATTTGTAAAGATTATCATTCCCTTGCTGTACATATCAAGTCGACCGACATTATATAATCTTTCTGAATATTTTTCTTTAAGTAAATCCCATGCACAGGCACGACCTTTTTCATCTGAACTTGAACAGACAAATCCAGCAGGTTTATTTAATAGAACATAACGTTTATTTTCTTCAAGTCTGATTTTTTTTCCATCAACTAGAACATCATCATCATCACTAACTTTTGTTCCAAGTTCTCTTACAATCTGTCCGTTTACAGAAACACGTCCTTCCTGAATGATTTTTTCTGAAGCTCGTCTGCTTGCTACACCACAATGTGAAAGATAAACCTGAAGGCGAATCTGTTTTTCTTCACTCTGTAATTCTGATTTATTTATTAACTTATCTTGCAAGTTCAAACCTCTCTTGTTCGTCTTCATCAAGTTTTGGAAGTTCAGATATTGAATTGAGTCTGAATAGTTTTAAAAATTCTTTTGTTGTTCCAAAGAGCACAGGTCTTCCTGGCGCTTCTTTTTTACCAACTTCTTTTATCAGATTTCTTTCAATCAACAGTCTGATCATATTATCCACACCCACACCCCTTATCTGTTCAATTTCAGCACGAGTTATTGGTTGTGAATAGGCTATAATAGCAAGAGTTTCCATTGCCGATTTTGAAAGTTTTCCTTCACGTTTTGAACCATACACTTCTTTTAAAACATCCCAATATTCTTTTTTTGGTGTAAGAGTCCAGCCACCAGTTATCATTGCAAGTTCAATTCCAGAATCATTTGCTTTATATTTTTCTTTTAACCTTTCAATACATTTTTCTACAACCTCTTCTGATAACTGTGCTTTATTTGAAAGCATTTTTACAGTTAAAGGTTCACTTTCCAAAAATAAAACAGTTTCACACAATGCTGTTTCTTTTTCAAATTCCATTTTCATATCCTAATTTGTTGTAAGTTCTTCTTCAGAAGGAATATAACCTTCTTCTTTTGGGCGTGCACAAATTTTTATATCACCAAAAAGCTTATTCTGCATTATACGAATCATATTGAATTTCACAGCCTCTAGGATTGCCATAAATGCACAGATAACATCCATCTCATTTCCAGGTCTAGTCAATAAATCTGTAAAAAGACATTCGCTGTGATTTTCCAGCAATTCATTCAGCAAAGTGATTTTCTCGTTCACAGATATTTCTTCATACATATTCAAAATTTTTTCATTTGAATATTGATTCATAATTGACTTAAAAATACTTTGCATCTGCTGAAGTAATTCCCAGGTATCTACCTCTTCCCACATTGATTCATTTTCATCAAAAGGGAGAACTCTTTGAATCTTTTTTCTTTCAAAATTCCATTCAGAATCATCTTCCTGCTCTTCCATAAGTGATGAAAGTTTTTTAAACTTCTGATATTCAATCAATTTTTCAACTAATTCCTGACGCGGATCTTCCTCATCTTCATCATCATAAGCAACTTCAACTGGAAGAAGCATACGACTTTTGATATAGATAAGTTTTGCAGCCCAGCTATAGAATTCTGACAAATCTCCCAAATCAGTTTGAACTGCGTAATCCAAATATTCAAGATATTGTTCTGTAATCTGGGCAATAGGAATATCGTAAATATTTACTTTGCTTTCACGGATTAATGTCCACAATAAATCCAGAGGTCCTTCAAACTCTCCTGCCTTATAAGCATGTTTAACAATTGTTTGAGTTTCTGCAACACTGTTCTTCTGTTCCATAAGCTTCTGCCTTTGTAAAAGAATAGATTTTCTGCACATCATCTACGCTGGTATTCTTTTTAATTTCGTCAAGATAACATGCAAACTTCTTTCTTATTAATTCATCGGCAGGTTTTGTTAAAACCTCAAGAGAAGGTATTAAAACAAATGCTCTTTCGCTCAGTCTTTTGTGAGGAATCTCAAGAATTTGAGTACAGACAACATCATCTCCAAATAACTCAATGTCTATATCCAAAGAACGCGGTCCATTTCTAAATTCTTTTGTTCTGTCCCTTCCATATTTTGCTTCTATTTGATTTATTTTTTTTAATAAATCATAAGGATTTTCATCATCGTTAACATATCCTACAGCAACCATATTATAAAAATCCTGTTGGTTTTCGTAATACATTGCTTTAGTTCTGTATACAGAAGAAAACTCACAATCTAAAAGGACAGAAAGGAGCTCCTTTCTTGCAAAAGAAAGAAGCTCCAATGAAGTATAGCTTTTATATGGTCTATTCGAACCTAATCCCAATAGAACACGTTTCATTTTCTAAAAAAGTCCATTTTGCAAATCAGCGTTTATTTCAGTATCTGCTGACTTCTTAGAAGTTTTCTTTTCTTTTTCAGCAGAAATCTCTTCTTCTTTTTGTTTTAACACTTGACCAGGAAATACTTCGGCACGAATTTTCTTTTCGATTTCTTTTGCAAGTTCAACATTCTGCTCGATATAATTTGTAGCGTTTTCTTTACCTTGACCAATTTTTTCTTCACCCATCGTATACCATGCACCACGTTTATCAATTATTCCGTGTTTTACAGCAGAATCAAGAAGACTTGCACTCGCAGAAATACCCTTACCAAAATAAATATCAAGTTCACACTTCCTGAAAGGAGGTGCAACCTTATTTTTTACAATCTTTACACGAACACGGTTTCCAACTGCATCTTCGTCACCTTTACCATCAATTGTTTCAACTCTACGAATTTCCAGTCTCACCGAAGAAAAGAATTTCAAAGCCTGTCCACCAGTTGTAGTTTCAGGACTTCCAAACATAACTCCAATCTTCATACGAATCTGATTAATAAAAATAACAATACAATTTGATTTTCCGATAATCGCCGTTAATTTTCTCAATGCCTGACTCATTAATCGTGCCTGCATACCCATTACAGCATCTCCCATTTCTCCTTCAATCTCTTTCTCAGGAGTCAAAGCCGCAACTGAATCGACAACTATAATATCCACAGCACCACTTCTAACAAGATTTTCAGTAATCTCCAAAGCCTGCTCACCAGTATCTGGTTGAGACACCCATAATTCATCAATATTTACACCAAGATTCTTAGCATAAACAGGATCCAAAGCATGCTCCGCATCCACAAAAGCCGCAACACCACCAAGTTTTTGAGACTCAGCTATAGCATGTAAAGCCAAAGTAGTTTTTCCAGAACTTTCAGGACCATACATTTCAATAATACGTCCTTTCGGATACCCACCAATTCCAAGTGCTTCATCAAGCAGAATAGAACCAGATGGAATAACTTCAATTCCAGTAACATCAGCCTTATCACCAAGCTTCATAATTGCACCTTGACCAAATTGTTTTTCAATCTGAAGCCGAGCTGCTTCCAACGCTTTCATTTTTTCCGATAATTCCATCGGAGTAGAATTTGAATTAGACATAAAAAGCCACCTTCCTCCCAATATATAATATGGCTCAAACCAAACGATTTTATACCAAAAAAAAGAAAAAAATTGCAAATTTTTTATCATTTTTTTTGATTTTTTTACTCTTCTACCTTACATTTGTAAACCTGAAGAAAGTTTCAACTTTCGAAGGGTTACAAATCGTCCGCGTCAAGCGGACAGTCCAATATTGAGTTTCGTCAGAAACTCTTTAATCATAACATATTCTTTTTTAATTATAAACACTTTGAAAAACAGAACGACCTTTTAAAATAATCTTTCCATCTTCCAGTGCAATTTTTCCTAGTATTTTAACATATTTATTTGGATCAATCTGAACTTGTGAATCAAAATGAACCCGAATAGTACCTTCATACCTAGAAAGAGATTCATCCCCGACCAATAAATCACAATCAAAAGAACCGTTTTCGTAAGTTTTTAAATTTGCAATTTTTCCGCCCCAATCAACCCAACAGTCAATGTAAAGGCAATTATTTTTTCCCACATCAGAAAAAGACGGAACATCACAAATTGAATCAAAATCAGGAATTTCAAAATAAGTCATAAGAATAGAAGCCTTATTTTTTATTGAAACAGATGCATTTGAATTTAAAATGTAATTCACTTCTATTTGAGCAGCATTATCCTTGTGATTTTGAAAACAGTTTAAAGCATTCTGATATTTTTTTGCTATTTCTTTTGATGACAAAACAAAATTAAAACTTTGAGCAGATAAATCTTTTTCAGTTGCCTGATTTTTTTCATCAGCAGAAAGTTCAAGAACAGTTAAATCTTGACGCAAATTTAAAATCTTTTTGTGCGAATTCAATAATGAAAAAGCAAAAACACAACCAGCAATGCAGGCTGCAGCCACAAAGCAGACTAAACGAACTTTTTGAGGATTAATTCCAAGCGGAGGATAAAACTGTTCAATCCTGCCAGTATCCACCCATCTGCAGATTGTATCATAATCACCATGAATTCTTATAAATTCCATAGCAGAAGCAGCAATCTTATTCTGCGGATCATTTTCAAGTATTTCAAGATAATATTGCAATGCCCTTGCTGTATCACCACGCCTTAGAAAAATTGCCGCTTGACCAAGAAGAAGCCTTGTATCGGTCAGTTTTATTTTGCGTGCCATTTGAAAATATGAAGAAGACGCACCAATATCACCAACATAAAGACAAGCAATTCCTAAAGTAAGATAATATTCAAAATTTTCTTCGTAAACATCAGCTCGAGATTCCAAACGTTTGATTGCCGTTGCAAAATGACGGCATTTCATATCACTCCAAGCCAAAGAAAGTGCATCTTTTGCCATATTATGATTTTACCTCAAATTCATTTCAGTTTACAAGAAAAATTGACAAAAATCTAGCAATTTTTTGTATTATTTATTTCTATAAAAAAATAAGGTCTGTCCCTGTTTTTTTAACATCAAGGTCTGTCCCCCATTTGAAAAATAAGGTCTGTCCCTGTTTTCAGAATATCAGCAAAGTGCAGTTAGTCAGTCGCCTTCCGCCACTTCGCTATCGCTTCGGTCTTTCAGAC
>CAMEET010000004.1 GCA_945915085.1 uncultured Treponema sp.
TCATTTCTATAGAAGAAATTGTATATCCATGCGCAACTTCACCAACGACGGAAGGAACTAATTCCACATATTTTATATCTTTTAAATCTACAGAAATTTCCACCTGATGATTTTTAAGTTTCACTTCAAAAGGGTCAAACTCCATAAGCTTTTCAGATAAAGAAATTTTTACAGGAATTATATAATCACCTTTTTCAGTAATGTCATCTAAATTGACAGTTGCTTCAAAATCTGACGGAACAACAGATTTAATATCAGAATCATTTCCGCGCACAACGACAGAAACTGTAGAAGGAACTTTTCCAACATGCATAACAAGTCCGTTTTCCACAATTTTTAAAGGAACTACAATATTTCTTTTATCAATTACAGAAGTTTGATGAAAAATGTATAGAAAAATGGATACAATCAGACAGATGATTTTTGCAGGCCATTTGTCAAGCATTCGTTCAATTAATGATCTTTTGCTCATCTACTGTATCCTCCAAAACTTTTTCTTCAGAAGTAATTTCCAAAACTCTTTCAAGAATTTTTCTAACTTCAGTAAGTGACAAATCGTAATTCAACTTTGCATCATAAGCAAGACTTAATGCACCAGTTTCTTCCGAAACAACAAGAACAACTGCATCTGAAACTTCTGAAAGCCCAAGTGCAGCTCTGTGACGTGTTCCAAAAGTTTTTTTGATAGTATAATTTTCACTTGTAGGCAAAAAACAGCCGGCTGCAATCAATTTACCGCCTTTTATAAAACAAGCACCATCATGCAAAGATGTATCTTTTCCAAAAATAGTCATAAGAAGACTTGACGAAAGATCTGCATTCAATCTTGTTCCAGTCTGAATGTAATTTTCAAGCTGAGTATTCCGCATAAATACAGCAAGCATTCCTCGCCGTTGCTTTGAAAGCATATCAGCTGCAATCAAAACTGCATCAACATAAGTGTGCTTTGATCTGTTTCCAAAAGCAAACCATCCGTTCTGCCCTATTCTTATGAATAACTTTCTGATTTCAGGTTGAAAAATCAGGGCAAAAGCAATTACAAGTCCTGGTGCAATTAAATTCAAAAGCCAAAGTAATGTTGTTAAATCCAAAAGAATTGCAACACCAAAGGCAATTGCAACAATAACCAGAGCTTTGAACATCTGCACGCCATTCGTTTTTGAGATAAAATCATAAGCTTTATACAGAATAAATGTCATGATTGCAATGTCCAAAACAGGACGGATAAAATCATAAATATGAATAAGCCTGTCAAAACCAACCATAGATTATAATATTACACTATTTCAAAAGATTTATCACGTAATTTTTTCAAAATTCTTCTATATTATTGAAAATTATTAAAAACCCATCATAAAAAAAACACCACAAAGCTGATGGATTGCTTTGTGGTGAAAAAAAATTATTGAGGGGTTTTAAGTAAAGTGATAAACACTTTCTTATAAATGATTTACTAAAGCGGTTTGTTTATTCACGCACCGCCATTAATACCAAATTAACGTTTCAGACTTAAAACTGTTTCAAGCAGAGTATCTGCAGTAGTAATAGTTTTAGCATTTGACTGGAAACCGCGCTGTGTTACAATCATGTCTGTCATCTGTTCTGACAAATCAACGTTTGACATTTCCAAAGCACCAGCCATCAAAGAACCTTTTCCAGCAACACCAGATTCTCCAATTCTTGCCATGCCTGAGTTGTTTGATTCAACATAAGTATTGTCACCAGCTTTTTCAAGACCTCTATCGTTTGCAAATGTAGCCATTGCAATCTGACCGATTGTGCGGTTTGTTCCGTTTGAATAAACTCCAGTAATAATTCCGCTTGAATCGATTTTGAAATTATCAAGATAGCCCATTGTATATCCATCCTGATAAAAAGCTTTTGTAGTAGACTTTGAAGCCGACTGCGTAATTGTATCTTTAAATGAACCGATTGTTCCAAGATTTATATTCAAAGTCTGACGATAAGGATTTCCCTGTTCATCAACATTTGAATCTGCTACTGCAAAAGAAGTTTGAAGCACAATCTGACCTTCAGGATTTGTAACGTTTCCTGCAGTATCAGTAACTGACTGCAAAGCACCATAATTATCAAAATTCACAAGGAAAGTATTTCCAACACCATCTGTAGTACCAAGACCTACTCTTGTCTGTGTATAATCAGCATTGTCCTGATCAATTACAACTGTTGCTTCCCACTGATTTGGATTTCCAACAACACGGCGGAAAGACACAGAAAGCATATGTTCATTACCAAAACTATCATAAATCTTCTGTTCAGTTCCCCAAGTACCTTTGAAAATATCATCAGCACTTGCTCCTTCAAGAATTTCAGGAGTATTTTTATTCAAGTTGCACGCAAAATTAACATTTGTTGTTTCTTTTGCAGGGTCTTTTGAACCAACAGGAATAATTAAGTCTTCTGGAGTTGCGGCCGTAGTCACAAGCATCTGCCCATTTATTTCTTCAGCCATCCAACCTTGAACACGCATACCATTTGCAGGATTAACAAGTGTGCCATCCATATCAAGACCAAAAGCACCGTTTCTTGTATAGAAAGTTTCTTCACCATTTTTCATCACAAAAAAACCGTTTCCCTGAATAGCAAGGTCAGTTGAAATTCCTGTAGACTGAAGATTTCCCTGTGTGAATACGTTATCAATTGAAGCAACTGTCATTCCAAGACCAACTTCTTTTGGGTTAACACCGCCAAGTTCATCAGTTGGTTTTGCAGCACCGCTTAACTGCTGACTAATCATATCCTGAAAATTAACACGTCCACGTTTAAAACCGTTTGTATTAACATTCGAAATGTTATTTCCTATTACATCCATTCTTGTCTGGTGATTCTGCAATCCAGAAACTCCAGAATAAAGTGATCTCATCATATATTCAGCCCTCTTTTTCAAAAATACGTCTGATTAAGGCACGCTATCGCACATGCTCTTGACTCAGCCGCTTTTAAGGTTTGAAATAAACCTTTTATAAAAATTAGTTAGCGTAAATTGCTGCTATTTTATCCATCGAATAATACATACCGTTTACAAGAATTTGAGGATTGTCCCCACGTGTAGCACCTTCAACAATTCCTGTTGTGGTTGTATCTCCTATATTAAGTTCAACAGTTTTTCCAAGAGTCGAAGCTGCTTCTGAACTGTTGATTAATGTTGCCATTTTACTGAAAGCAGTGCTCATATTAGTCATCTGTTCCAATGAACTGAATTGAGCCATCTGTGAAATAAATTGAGTATCTTCCATCGGGTTTGTAGGATCCTGATTTGAAAGCTGTGTAATCAAAAGTTTAAGAAAATCATCCTTTCCCAATTCGCTGGAAGTCTTTTTACCTTCGCGCACAAGTGTTTTGTTATAACTGTTCACCTGGTTTTCAACCATAGTTTTTTCGCTTGTGCTCATCTGTGTGTTTAGTAGTTCCATCATCTACCTCTTACATAAATATAGCATTGCTTTTTTTATCACCGCAAAACTCCATTTTTTGAAGTTTCGGCAAGTGATATTTAATTGCTTTTTTGATTGTTTTTTTACAATCATTTTTATATCGTCAGATTATGCAACGATGTTTACAGAATAATTTGAATATTTTTCAATTTCTTTATTCATTCCTTCGTCATCAAAAGCAGCTCCAGACGATTCATGTGCATTTGAATACATCCTTTTTGCAATCAATCCAGTTCCATCATTCTGTTCAAAACCAGAATTACTGCCAGACTGAGAACCTGAGTTATTGTATGCAACATCAAAATTTGCACCGTCAAAACCATTTTTGATAAAAGCTTCCCTCATTGTTTCCGCATTATCTTTGAAAACCTGCAAAGCTTCTTTCGACGAAACAATAATCTGTCCGGAAATATTTTTTCCATCAAGCGAAAGATGAATTTTTACATTTCCTAAATCATCAGGATGCAAAATAAGATTAATCTGTCCCTGGTCATTATCTTTCAGAATAATATTTCCAGCTTTTACAAATTCAGAAATATTACTTTGAATCTGATTGTTCAGCATCGACTGAAAATTTGAACCATTTGCTCCAGCTGCCTGATTATTTAAAGAAAGCACATCTGCACTCGCAGCCTGATTCATTTCCATATTTATAAAATTAGTTCCGTCACTTGAAACCTGCACATCTGAAATCTTCAAACCATTCTGACTGTTTTTTCCGTTTTCCGCTTGCAAAAGGGCATTCTGCTTTTCATTTTCAGAACGCAAATCCTGCACAGTGATTTTTGCATTTTTAACATCATTTTTTTGAAGCACTGCACTTTCCAAAGAATCATCACCTGACAGACGGTTGTTCAGTAAATCAGAAAAATCAGTTGCATCATTTTCATTCAAAGATTCAAGCTTTATCCGATTTTTTTCAGAATTATCCTGCTTTTTAACATTCAAAAGTTCCTTTACACTGGCATCAGAAAGATTTTTTCCGTCCTGCAGACTTTTTTCAGCAAGGTTATTCTGATTTTGAGAATCTACACCCAAAATCAAACCATTTTTATTATTCTTTGAGTTTCTAGAATTTTTCAGATTTTGAACACTGACATCATTTTGTGCAGCAGAATCTTTTGCCTCATCAGTTTTTCCACCATTTTGAACATTTTTCCCTGCTAATGAATGCAAAACATTATGTGCAAAAACCGAATTTTCACATTCTCCAATCTGATTCATTTTATTAAAATCAAGAGAACTGCGTGAACTTTTCTTAGAATCTTTTTCAGATTTTTTTTCATTCTCAGAAACCTTTTTTTCATCACCACTCAAAGAATGACTTTTTTCTGTTTCAGATTTTTTTTCAGTTTCTGTTTTATATTCTGTTTTAGACTCAGTTTTATTTTCCACATTTTGCGGTTCCTCAAGTTTTTCAGAATCAGCATTTTTTTGAAATTCACTTTCACTGTCAATTCTGCTCACATCTTTGGCAGAAACAGAATCCGCAATTTCAGTTTGTGTTTCACTCACATCAAAACCAGCAGATTTTTGAGAAAAGTTTTCCTGCCTGTGAGAATTGAGCATATCCAAAAAAGAAGATTTTTTTGAATCAAAAGAAATATCAGAAAGAGAAAACTGATTTGTCTGATTTTCAACTAAATTTACAGAAAGATTTTGAGAATCTAAAAATAAATTTGTAATTGTCTGATACGACACCTGGCAAATCTCCCTAAACATTGCGTCAGATTTGCCAATCTAAAAAAAACTATTCTAAAGCCTCTGGTTTACTAATCATCTTGCGCTGAATAAGTGCAGCCCGCTCAGATTTCATCAAAGACAACCAATACGACCCCATAGAAGACGAACCGTTTGCAGCAGCAATTTCTTCAACTTTGCGCAGTACATCAATCACAGTCTGATCATCCATCGCTTCCAAAATTGCAACAGCAGCTTCAGGTCTCATGCCATTTAGATTATTAGCAATCTGTTCAACATTTATATTCTTATCATCGTATTTTTTTACCGTTTGGTTAAATGTTTTTTCACGTTCTTCCTGATTTTTTTCACGCTCAGAAAGTTCTTTCGCCACCTGCTCATTTTTCATTTCCATAGCCTGAATATCAGCTTCGCGCTTATCGAGTTCTTCCTGTAAAATCGAAAGAGCTTCACGCTGCTTAAAAAGCCGGTCCTCATCCAGATTTGCAGTTAATAAATCAGATTGAGTATATGTTTGCGAAGTTTGAGGAGATTTTTTTAAGATTTTATAAACAGGGGCAAAAACAGACTTAACATGAACAACACCAAGATAGTCAAACCAAAGAAGCCCGCCCACAATTAAAATCAAAATTACAATAATGAGAAGAAAAGATTTTCCAAAACTTTGTTTAAACGACATTTCAAATATTTTAACTTAAAAATAACTTTTTTGCAATTAAAACAGAGGCATCACTAAAATTTTTGTAATTATTTGGGCACAAAATCAAATACCAAGGCGCCTTCCGCCATTCCCTAACGGTCAGTCCTACGGACAAGTCCTTCGGACTAGCACTTCGTGCTATGGCTCCACGCTTGGTGCCGCTTTCACACCACCAAACGTTCAGACACCTTTTATTCAGATTTTTCTATTCTATTAAACCTGCAATTGCAGCACCCAAAGTAATATCATTATCACAAGAAACAATATTCCAGTTTATGCCCATCTGATTTGTCAAAATTTCATCAAGATAAGCATTCACTCTTTCTTTAACTTTATAAGTTTTAAAGAATGTAGTTCCATCACAAAGAATGCAGATTGGTTTTGAAGCATTTTTTCCTTCGCCAGTCTGGATTGCACAAGCACAAAGAATAGCAGCAGAATATCTTGCAGAACGTTCAACAATTGCATTTAAAATCTGGAACATTTTGTCAGTATCTTCTTCAGTTGCAATATCACAGGCAATTTTTCCCAAATCACAATTTTTGTCATAAGGAGAGTGAAGAAATTTATCCATTTGAATTAAAGTTAAAACAGGAAGTTTCAAAATTTCTTCACAAGTTTTTGGAGTGAAAATTTCTTCTTTTGCAGCCGCCTGCAATGCAAACCATGAAACCGGTCCCAAATATGCACCGGAACAAAGTTTTTCAAGCCAGAAAACACCAGGTTTTACAGTAGTTTTATCAAATTCAACATCAAAATCAGAGCGATTTACACTCAAAAATTTTCCGCTTTCACAAACAACAATCTGTTTATTAATTTCGCAACATTTACAATCTGGCTGAAGATAAGCTGCATTCATTCCAGTTCCCAAAATAAATCCAATGAATGATGAATATCTGTCACCTTCTGTAGCGCAGGCAGCACCTGCTAAAAGAGCGGCAACTGTGTCATTGAGCATAGAAATGCGTTTGATTGAATTCCAGCCATGCTGTTCCAAAACTTCTTTCAAACATTTTCCAATTTCACAACCAACAACTTCTGGTGCTTTTACTTCCTTTGAAAAACCAAGAAGAACGCCGTCTCCATTTTCTTTTATTTCCATAGGATAAGAAAAACAAAAACCAATTCTATCAGATTTATTTTTCAAGTGTTCAAGATTTGCGGCAAACTGTTCAAAAAATTCTTTTCGTGAAAGTTCTCTTTCAACTCCAGGCATTTTTGTTTTTTCCATATCAGAAATAGAAGGATTGCCGTTTTCATCAAAAGTAACAAGACAAGAGCGGAAATTTGTTCCGCCTGCATCTATCACAATTACAGATTTAGATTTTGCCATAGCTGAAGGCGGATTACAAAATGTCCTAATCATATCCTGATCAGATTTTTCTTTTTTTAATCCTTTTTTCATATCATCTAAAATTGCCTGAGCTACAGTCAATACATCAACATGATTCACAAAATTATGGCGTGCCAAAAATGAACTAACTTGACTATTCATATCAAAATCCTAAAATTATATAATATTAAAAATACGATCGGTCAAGGCACGCTAACGCTTAAAGCCTTGACTTCGCCGTTTTGAGGGGTTGTACTACCCCTTCAATAAGAGAAATCCCTTATCACTTTATATTTTTATTATACACCTAATTGAAGATAATTTCAAATAAAGGTAATATATTTTTATGCTAAATCTTGAAACCTTAAAAAATGAACTTAATCCTCAGCAATACAAAGCTGTGACAACAACAGAAGGTGCAATTTTAATAATTGCCGGAGCTGGTTCTGGAAAAACTCGAGTTATCACTTTTAGAATTGCACACATGCTTGATAAAGGCATTCCCCAAAGTCAGATTTTAGCTTTAACTTTTACAAACAAAGCTGCAAAAGAAATGGCAGATCGCATTAAAAGTTTGACGCAAAAAAAACTTCAGAATCTTACAGTTTCTACTTTTCATGCTTTTGGAGTAAAAGTTCTGCGTGCTGATATAGACAAACTCGGTTATAGGGATAATTTTTCTATTTATGATGAAACAGACAGAGTTTCGCTGATAAAAGAATGTGGCAGGGAACTGAAATTTTCACCTGAAGCAATGGACATCTACATGATTGGGAATTTAATCTCCAATATAAAAACTGGCAGGAAAAACTGGGATTCTTCAAATGACATGTACAGACCATTGTATGAAAGTTATCAGGAAGGTTTAAAACTTTTCAATGCTGTTGATTTTGATGATTTAATCGTGCTTCCCATAAAACTTTTTAAAGAGCATCCTGAAGTTCTTGCAAAATATCGTGAACGTTACAAATATATAATGGTCGATGAATTTCAAGATACAAGCCATCAGCAGTATGAGTTTATGCATCTGCTTGCAGATAAAAATGTTGCAGTCGTTGGCGATGATGACCAGAGCATTTACAGCTGGCGCGGTGCAGATTATCAAAATATTATCAACTTTGAACATGATTTTGATGTCACAGAAATCAGACTTGAACAGAATTATCGTTCTACAGGAACCATTTTGGAAGCTGCAAACGGTGTAATCTCGCACAACACAAACCGCAAAGACAAAAAACTTTGGAGTGGAAACGGAGCCGGTAAGCCGATTGAAATTTTCATGCCTGAAGACGAAAGCGACGAAGCAGATTTTATTGCCGAAAGCATTTTGGGCATTTCCTGTGAAGAAAAACGTAAATACGATGAATTTGGTGTTTTGATGCGCTCAAATTCTCAGGGAAGATTTATTGAAGAAGCATTTTTGCAGAATAATATTCCATACACAATGAGCGGAGGAACATCTTTTTTTGAACGAAAAGAAATCAAAGATGTCATCAGTTATTTAAGAGTAATTGCTAATCATGATGATGAAATAAATTTAATCAGAATCATAAATTGTCCGAGACGAGGAATCGGGCGTGCAGCTATCCAACTATTAAATGATGAAGCAAATCTGCAGGGGTGTTCCATGTGGAATGCAATGATTTCACTTGTTAATCGTCAGGATTCACCGGCTAGCGAAACTGTCAAAGAAGATTTCAGTGAGTTTATGAAAATCATCGAAGAACACCGCCAGAAAATTCTTACAGGTCGTGGTTTATCCCAAAAAGTCCGTCAATTAATAGAAGACATTAATTACAAGGATTATCTTTTGACAGAATATTCAAAAAACGAAAAAGCCGTTCGATTTAAAATGAAAAATATTGAAAGCCTTTTAAATTCAATCGAAGTGTGGGAAAATGATCCTGATAACGACAATCCTAATATTTTTAATTATTTAAATAGGATTACACTCATGAGCCGCGACAACGATGATGAAAATGACAAAGGAAAAGTAAATCTTATGACAATTCATGCATCAAAAGGACTTGAATTTCCTGTTGTTTTCATTGCCGGTGCAGAAGAAGGCTTAATTCCACACGCTCGTTCTGTAGAAGAAAATAACGGTGATGTTGAAGAAGAGCGCAGACTTTTTTATGTTGCAATTACGAGAGCTCGTGACAAGCTTTTTATTTCATCATGCAGAAAAAGACGGCACATGCAGATGGTCAGCGAAACTGAGCCAAGCCGTTTTCTTGATGAAATTCCAGCAAATCTAGTTGAATATCACGAACCAAAAACAATTACAATAGAAGAAACTGGAAAAATGTTCGGAGATTTTCTTGAGCAACTTAAATCACAAATGTAATTATTGAAACAAAAAAAGGTGACTCAGAATCTTTCACTGAATCACCTTTTTTTTAAATTTCAAGTTTATTTCAAACCTGAAAAAATGTTGAGGCAAAGCTTTAATCTATAAGCGTTATCGTGCCTTAATCCGACACATTACCGTTTGTAAAGTTTTGTATAATAAGACAGGAATTTAGAAATATCACCAGTTATCTGTTCCTTTTTTGCACGCCATTTCCAGTTTGTACCTACAGAGGAAGGTCTGTTCATTCTTGCTTCAGAACCAAGTCCAATTAAATCCTGCATACACAAAATGCATGTATTTGAAACAGAAGATATGGCTGCAATCATCATATCTTGAGCGAATGTTTCATCGCTGCTTCTCAAATATTCTTTTGCATACTCAAAATCTTTTGGAGGACAAGTTTTCATCCATCCTTTGATAGTTTCGTTATCATGGGTTCCAGTATAAACCACAGAATTTTTTGTGTAACTTAACGGCAGATAATCACTTGCTTCTCTTGAATCAAAAGCAAACTGAAGTACTTTCATTCCTGGGAATCCAACATCGTTGAGCATCTGATGCACTTCTTCCGTCAAAAACCCCAAATCTTCAGCGATAATTGGAAGTTCTCCGTAAGTTTTTTTAATTTCATTGAACAAATCAGCACCAGGACCTTTTCTCCATTTTCCGTCTTTTGCTGTTGTTTCACCATATTTTATGCAGTAATAAGCTTCAAATCCGCGGAAATGGTCAATTCTAAGAACATCATAAATTTTCAGACTCATTTCAAGACGTTTTTTCCACCATGTATAGCCATCTTTTTTCATATAATCCCAGTTATAAACAGGATTTCCCCAAAGTTGACCATCTGCAGAAAAACCATCTGGAGGACAACCAGCAACTTCCACAGGTTTGAAATCGCTTCCTAAAGAAAACTGTTCTGGATTTGACCAGACATCTGCACTGTCTGCAGCAACATAAATCGGAATATCTCCAATTATTTTTATTCCCTTTTCATTTGCATAATTTTTTAACGCATACCACTGATTAAAAAACAAATACTGAAGCATTTTATAATAAAAAATGCTTTCGCTGCAGTCTTTACTCCACTTTTTCAAAGCAGTTTTATCACGGCGACGCAGATTATCATCCCAATTATCAAATGAAATACCATTGTGAGCATCTTTTATCGCCATAAATAATGAATAATCATCGAGCCAAAACGAATTTTCTTTACAAAATGAATCAAAATCTGATGGAAGATTTTTCTGGAAATTTTCCATCACTTTTTTGAACACAACTTTGCGGTTCACATAAAGTTTTCCGTAATCAACTTGAGTACAGTCTTCTCCCCAATCAATATTTTCAAAATCACTTTGTTTCAAAAATCCCTGTTCTGCGAGTTTTTCCAAATCAATAAAATATGGATTTCCTGCAAAAGTTGAAAAACTCTGATAAGGAGAATCGCCATAACTTGTTGGTCCGACTGGAAGAATCTGCCAGTAAGTTTGTGATGATTCATTTAAAAAATCAACAAACTTATATGCATTTTTTCCAAAAGTTCCAATTCCAAAATCACCTGGCAAAGATGAAATATGCATAAGCACGCCATTAGCACGTTTATCTAAAGTAGTCATAAGCAAACCTATTCAATTTTTTTTACACTTTCCCCTTGAATAAACTCAAAAGGAACTATTTTATGACAGCATGAAGCTTTATTTTCTATGCTGTCCAACAGCACGTTTAAACCTTCGCCAGCAAGTTCTTCTTCAATCTGACGAATTGTAGTAAGTCTTGGACAAAAATAATCGGAAATAGTCAATCCATCAAAACCGATAACAGAAATATCATCTGGAACTTTATATCCTAAATCCCAAAAAGCACGACATGCACCTATTGCCATAGCATCAGACATTGTAAAAACAGCAGTTATATCTGGATTTTTTGCAATTAGTCGTTTTGCAGCCGAAGCACCGCCTTCAAAAGAATATTTTGCTATTTCATACGATTTTTCAAAATCAAAATGAACTCCTGCTGAAATAAGAGCAGAAAGAAAACCTTCATATCGCGTAGATGAAATTTCTGAATCAAGTGCACCGCCAATCACACCGATTTTTTTGTGTCCGTTTTTTAAAAGGAATTCGGCTGACGTAAACGAAGCTTTCAAATTATCGATACTGACACTCGAAAGATATTCACTTCTAGAAGATGACGCTTGATTTGAAATCAAAACTGACGGAACATGAACTTTTTCAAATTCACCGCGAAGTTTTTTCGGACTTCCGCCAAGAAAAATAAATCCCAAAGGTTTTTGTTCAAAGTTTATTCTTGTGGCGACAAGTCCTTCGTTATCATTCTCATCAAGAACTACAACGTTTGAAGTATAAGGCAAATTTTCAAATTTTTTTTGAATTTTTTCCAAAAGACCGTTCAAAAGAGTACTAGAAGCTCCTTTTACAATAATCACGATGTTTTTTCTTTCCTGAGCTTTCAGTTGTTTGGCATTTGTATTCAAAACAAAACCGTGTTTTTCCACTACTGTCATAACTTTTTCACGCGTTTTATCACTTACATCAGGATGATTATTTAAAACTCTTGAAACTGTACCGATAGCACAGCCGCACTCTTTTGCAATGTCCTTTATAGTCATTTTCAATTAACCTTATGATTCAAAAAAAACAAATTTTACGTCACATAATCTTTTTTTGAATTCCTTTAGCAGGAACTCAATTGTAATATTTCAACATTTGAGTTCCCATTATACTAACCTTTTACAGCTCCTGCAATAACACCTTTAATAATATATTTTTGTGATGAAATGTAGAATGCAATAATCGGTATGATAGAAACTACAAGCATAGCCATGAATCCACCGTAATCAGTAGAACCATAAGCTCCCTGCATTGCAATCTGAATAGCAACTGGAACTGTTTTATGATCTGTTCCCAAAATCAAATAAGGAAGCAGATAATCATTCCAAACCCACATAGCCTGTAATATTGCTACAGTAATGGCAGTTGGTTTAAGCATAGGAAAAACAATCAAAAAGTATGTTTGCAATGGATTACAACCGTCGATTGTTGCAGCTTCTTCTACTTCAAGCGGAATGCCCTTTACAAATCCAGTAAACATGAAAACTGCAAGACCGGCACCAAATCCAAGATAAACAAGGATAATTCCAAATACATTGTCAAAATTGATTGATGTAACCATAAATGTCATTGTGTACATAACCATTTGGAAAGGAACAATCATACTGAACACAAAAACATAATAAAGTGTTTTTGTAAGCTTGTTTTTTACACGCACAAGATACCAAGCTGTCATAGAAGTGCCAAGTATTATTACGATGACTGACATTACACTTATCCAAACAGAACGAACAAATGCCATAAAAAATCCAGAAACAGTAAGACCATTTATGTAGTTTTCAAAACCTACAAACATATCACCTTTTGGCCATGCAAATGGGTTTGTTGAAACATAAAGACGAGACTTAAAAGAGTTCATAAACACAAGCAGAATCGGGAATATGAAAATCAAAGTCAAGGCAATCAAAATGGCAAAAATGATAAATGATGAAACTGATTTTTTGTTATTATTTAAATTTTCCATTATTGTTCAATCTCCTTTTTGTTTGTAAGTCTTAATTGAATAAAGGCAATTACAGCAACAATGATAAAGAACATAACAGCCTTAGCCTGAGCTACACCATGCCATGAAGCATTTCTATTATAGAAAGTTTTATAAATATTCAACGCAAGCATTTCAGTTGTATTCTCTGGAGCACCAGCAGTTAATGCAAGGTTTTGGTCAAACATTTTGAAAGAGTTAGACAAAGTCAAGAACATACAGATTGTAATAGAAGGCATAACCATTGGAATTTTTACCTGAAAAAGAACGCGAAGCGGAGATGCACCGTCAATAGAAGCAGCTTCAATCAAATCACCAGGAATATTCTGCAAACCAGCAATATAAATAACCATCATATATCCAATAAGCTGCCAGTTTGTCAAAATTACTAGACCAAAAAATCCATACTGAGTTTTGAATGTAATGTCTTCACCAAAATAATGCTGAAGAACACCATTAATCAAAAGATTCCATATATAACCAAGAACAATACCACCAATCAGATTTGGCATAAAAAATACAGATCTGAAAAAGTTTGTTCCCTTGATTCCTTTAGTAAGCAAAAGTGCAAGAGCAAACGCCAAAACATTTACAGTTACAATTGAAACTATTGTAAAAAGCGAAGTAAATCCCAAAGCATGAAGAAAATCGTTATCCGCAGTAAATGCTTTAACATAATTCTTAAAACCAACAAAGTCTGTAATGTCAGTTACAGTAGTAAATTTAGTAAAAGATAAACCAATACCCATCAAAAAAGGCACAACAAAAAACATCACAAAACAGAGTAATGTTGGCAGAACGAATACTGGAAAATACTTTTTTATAGGATTATTTTCTGTTTTCATATCTTCTCCCATAAAAAGCCAATGAGGAACTTTTCACATCCACTTTGACTTTAAAACACATTCATAACGAAAAACGTGCAGTTATAAAAAGAGTTTGCACCGCAAACATTCAGATAAAACATCGAGTTTTATTTTTTGTAATATGGGTGGCTTTTTGCTTCGCCAGCCCTTACAATCCTTGCCACAGTTTAAAACCGAAAACTCGAAATAGAACAGTATAAAACTTTTTGATTATTAAAGAATATTGATTTGTTTTTTTAAATTAAGAAAGATAAGTAATAAGCCTGCCCAACTAAAACCACATTTTGTTGAGCAAGCTGCCTGTACAGTTTGATATTTAATAACTCACTATACAGGACTTTTCATATTATGGTAGATTACATATCGCTTTCGCTAGCCCAATCTTTTACAACACTTGCTTTTACATCTTCCCAAGATTTAGCACCTTGTGCATAGCGCAACAAAGAAGCACCAAAGTTATCTTTGAAAGTCTGAGAAGGGAACAAAGTGAAGTTCCATGCTACAGAAGTAATTCCAGGTTTAGCCATCCATTTAGAGATTTCAACTGCTAAAGGATCTGTTGGTCTTTCGTTATCAGCAAATGTATCAAATGGAGCAATGAAACCAAGTTTTTCTGTTACATATTTTTTACCAGTTTCTGAAGAATAGAGCCAGTAGATGAAGTCTGCTGTAGCCTGTTGATCTTGTTTTGAAGCTTTTTTATTGATACAGTAGAAGTTTTCAGTACCGATACAAAGTCCCTGTCCTTCTTCACCAGCAACACCAGTATAAATTGGAAGATATTTTACATTTTCAGCTTTTACTTTGTTTCCAGAAACTCCAGAAATCTGACCCCAAGCCCAGTTACCATTCTGAACCATTGCACATTCTTCCAAAGCAAATTCAGCCATAGAATTATCAACAGTTTTTACACCAACATTTTTTGCAGGAATTACAGAATCATTCAAATAAAGGTCAAAAATATTTTTGAATTCTTTATCATACTGGAAATTAATCTTTTTTGTAGCATCAGAAGCCAAATCAACATTATTGTTCTTGAATTCGTAATATACAGGAAGATTTGCAAGATGAGTCTGCCATCTCCAGTCTTCACCAGCTTTCAATGAAGTTGAAGCAAAAACACCTTTGATTCCCAAAGCATCTTTATTTGCCTGCATATCGTCACAAACTTCTTTAAGAGCAGCAAAATTATTTACTTCATCCATGCTTTTATATTTTGTAGCTTTGTTTGGAAGTGCAAAATATTTGTCAGTAATAGCAGCATTATAGATAATTCCATAACCTTCTACAACATAAGGAATACCATAAACTTTTCCACCAGAAGTTACAGCCAAAGATTTGTCTGTAAGATGTTTGTAAAGTTCAGTATCTGAAAGTTCAGCACAGTAATTTTTCCAGTTTGCATATCCACGAGGTCCATTAATCTGGAACAAAGTTGGAGCCTGTTTTGTAGCCATTTTTGAAGTAAGAGTTGATTCATAAGCATTGTTAGCAGCAGTTTCTACGATAACTTTTACACCAGTTTCTTTTTCGTAAGCAGCAGCAAGTTCCTGATAAATAGAAGCTACTTCAGGTTTAAAGTTTAAATAGCGAACCTGACCTTTTTTTGATTTTTTTGCAGCAAACATAGAAGTTGTTGCAGCCAGCAAAGCACATGTAACCAAGATGATTTTTTTCATTTTTTCCTCCTGTGAAAATAAATCATATAATAAATCCATCTTTTTGGAAACGTTTCTGATAACGTTACTGGAAACGTTTCCACTGTTTTTAGAATACCACCATCACTTTTTTTTGTCAAATGTTTTTTTTAAATTTTTGTGTTTTTTTTATAAATTCCATTCCTTCCACAGTCCACCCCATATTCCATATTAAATTTTGAGAAAGATTTTCATGTGATTCAATCATAACCCTTTTTTTTTCAAAAAAAATGAGATATAATAATTTTATGCAGATTTTTTCATGGAATGACATTTTAACATCACTGAACACCGGCAAAGAAAATCCTTTTTTTTCTGAAGGATGTGGCATCTGCGTCGGAAGTTTTGACGGACTTCATAAAGGTCATCAGTTTTTGCTCAAGAAAATGATTGATTCATGCAAAAAAAATGAATTAAAAGCTGGAGCTGTAACGTTTACACGACCTTTACCAGCAATCAAACATCCCGAAGATTACAAAGGAGACATCTGCACACTGAATAAGAGAATTTCCCGTCTTGAAAAAATCGGACTTGACTTTATAATTCTAGTCGATTTTGACGAAACATTTGCTTCCATGCTTGGCTCAGACTTTTTCACAATTCTTGTAAACGTATGCAATCTCAAACTCGTTGCAGAAGGCTGTGATTTCCGCTGCGGTTATAAAGGTGCAATGGATGTACAGGCACTGAAATACTTCTGCGAAAAAAACGAAATCAACTCAATATTCATAAACCCAGTTTATTATGACAGCGAAAATGCAAAAATCTACACCCCCGATGATGCAATTTACAGTGAAATTATTTCAAATCCATCAGAAACAATTCAAAGAGTCAGTTCTTCGCATATAAGGGAACTTTTACAAAAAAACTTCCGCACAACAGCAGATTTACTTCTTAGTTTTTAAAATTTTTTTTATTTATTACTGTCAGAACTTGAAGTTTCTTTATGCCTGTTATCAAAATATCCGCCATCCTCAAGATAACGTCTGCGAGTCATAATCAGATTAATCAATTCCTGATACATATTAAAATCAATCTCAAGCGACATCGGCAAAAGAAAAAATTCCGTTTCATCACAATATCGTTCAATAAATTTCGGATCAGTCACATATCCAAGCGAAATCATATTGGAAATTCTATCAGCACATTTCAGAATTTTTGCTTTCTGACTTCCAGTGTCAAGAATTCGATGCAAAAAAGCACGTTTATCTTCATCAGCACGGCGTGTCACTTCCATAACCAAATCCAAAACCTGTTGACCTTCTTCATCCGCATTAATAATCTGTTTTTTATCAAAATCAGGAATATCTTCCACAGTATCATGCACAATCGAAGCCTTGAGCAAAATCGAATCGATATAACCGTAGTCAATCAAAATGGCAAGCGTATCCATCTGATGACGAAACATATTTCCACCGGCATGACGGGCTTTTCCAATCAACCCGGTAGCAAGCTGCATATATGGAGCAAGTCGCATATCGCTAAGTTTTTGCATTTTCTGCAAATCCATTTTTTGAGAACGTTCAACATTCATTACATACTTTTGTTTTACCATATGCGAAACTCCTTTAATAATAAAAATTCAGGAGGGAGAAGTCTCTCCCTCGCGTCAGCCCAAAGGGCTTTTGCTACCCTCTCTAGCGGGGCAAAATTTAAATAGTTCCTGCCCCGCAACGCCCAGGTTTTATTTTAACTCTTCAATATATGCAGCAAGAGTTGCAATCTTCTTTTGGCTTTCAGCAAGACGAGCTTTTTCTTCATCTACAAGGTTTTGAGGAGCATGTTTTGCAAAGTTTCCATTGAGTTTATTTTCACTCATTCTTGCATATCCCTGTTCTTTTTCCATAGCTTTCTGGAAACGAGAAAGGAGCTGTTCTTTATTTATGCTTTCGTCCACGAGAACAAAGGCTTCAAATCCTTTTCCTACAGTTCCAATAGACGAAGCAGGTTTTGATTCCACGAATTCCACTTTTGCAACACCTGCCAAAAGCTGAATCATTTCTACCTTTTCTTTTGCAACTTCTGCAGCACTGCCCTTTTCTGTTTTAATAGCAATATTAATCTTTACAGCAGGGTCAATTCCACAATCAACTTTTGCAGCACGAACTTTTGCAATCAAATCTTTAAGAGCATCAAAACGTTCCTGTATTTCATCATTTTCACGCTCTGAAACAACTTCAGGGTAAGGTGCATTTATAAGCATGCCGACATAATTTGAGTTTGTAATAATTTTTCCTTTTCGGGTTGAAACAAGTTCAGTAAGCGGAAGTTTCTGATAAATTTCTTCTGTAACAAAAGGAATGTATGGATGCAACAATCTTAAAGATTCTTCAAGAATATTCATCAAAACTGTAGCCTGACGGTCTTTTTCCTTATCATCACCATTTTTGAAATTAATTTTTGTAGCTTCAACATACCAGTCACAAAATTCATTCCAGAAAAATTCCATAATAGCACTAGCTGCATCATTATATCGGTAACTTTCCAACGCTTCTCTTGCAATTTTTGCAGCATTATTTAACCGTGCATAAATCCATAAATCAAGTTCAGTCAAATCTTCATCACAAACTGGAACAAGATTTCGTCCTTCAAGATTTCCCAAAAGATAACGACTTGCATTCCATACTTTATTGCAAAAACGTGAACCAAGTTTAAACGAATCTTTATCAATCAGAATATCCTGACCTTGTGCACACATAAATCCGAGAGTAAACTTCAGTGCATCAGCACCGTACATATCAATAATCTCAAGTGGATCCATTCCGTTTCCAAGAGATTTAGACATTTTGCGTCCCTGCTTGTCGCGAACAAGACCGTGAATGTAAATGTCATGGAACGGAGCTTTGCCTGTGAACTCAAGTCCTGCCATTATCATGCGGCTTACCCAGAAAAAGATAATGTCGTATGCAGTAACAAGGGCAGTTGTCGGGTAGAATTTTTGTAAATCTGGAGTATTTTCTGGCCATCCCAAAGTTGAAAAAGGCCACAACCATGAACTAAACCAAGTATCAAGAACATCAGGATCCTGAGTAAGATTTTTTGATCCGCATTTAGGACAACAGTCAGGATCTTCACGACTTACAATTGTTTCTCCACATTCACAATACCATGCAGGAATTCTGTGTCCCCACCAAATTTGACGGCTGACACACCAGTCTCTGATTCCTGTGAGCCAGTGTTCATAAGTATTTTCCCATTTACGTGGATAGAAAACAATTTCGCCTTTTTTCCATGCTTCAAGAGCTTTATCTGCCATAGGCTTCATTTTTACAAACCACTGTGCAGAAAGATAAGGTTCAACAACAGTTTTACAGCGGTAACATTTTCCTACCGAGTGATTCATCTTTTCTTCGCATTTGAAAAGGCCCGCTTCTGTTAAATCTTCAATAACAAGAGCTCTTGCTTTAGCACAAGATAATCCGCGGTATTTTTCAGGAACATTTTCGTTTAAAGTTCCATCAGGATTTAAAAGATTAATTACTTCAAGATTATGTCTTTTTCCAACTTCCCAGTCATTTGGATCGTGAGCTGGTGTGATTTTTACCATACCAGTTCCAAATTCCATATCAACATATTCATCAGCAATAATTGGAATTTCTTTGCCAGTTAAAGGAAGTTTTAGTTTTTTTCCTACAATTGATTTGTATCGTTCATCATTTGGATTAACGGCAACTGCTGTATCACCAAAAAAAGTTTCAGGACGAGTTGTAGCTACTTCAATTTTTCCAGAACCATCAGCATATTCATAATAAAGATGATACATTGCTCCTGCAGTATCTTCGTGGTCAACTTCATCATCAGCAAGAGCCGTACCGCAACGAGGACACCAGTTTACAAGTCTGTTTCCTTTATACATCAATCCGCGTTCATAAAGTGTAACAAAAACATCTCGAACTGCTTTTGAAAGTCCTTCATCATAAGTAAAACGTTCACGTTCCCAATCAGTTGAGTTTCCGAGTTTTCTCTGTTGTTTTACAATGATGTTGTGATGGTCTTCTTTTACTTTCCATGTACGTTCCAGAAATTTTTCACGTCCCAAATCATTACGTGTTAAACCTTCTTTTTTTAGCTGACGTTCTACAACATTCTGTGTAGCAATTCCAGCATGGTCAGTTCCAGTTACCCAAAGAGTATTATCACCTTTCATACGATGATAGCGAACTACAATATCCTGTAATGTATTATTTAATCCGTGTCCCATGTGAAGAACACCAGTTACGTTTGGAGGAGGAATGACGACTGTATAATTTCCCTGACACTTATCACACTGACAGTGTACTGGAGAAGATTCATCACTTGCAGGTTTAAAATAACCTTTAGATTCCCAGTCATTGTAGATACGGTCTTCAAAAGATTTTGGATCGTACGCCTTTTCAAGTTCAATTGCTTTCATTCACTTTCCTCACAACAAAAAAATAATCATTAACAATCGGTCCGCATCAGACAGACTTTTTGTACAGTAAGACAGATTTTTTATTCCCCTGTTCTGCTGTTTTTCGTAATAATATATAGGAAATTGTGGAGTTATGCAAGAAAATGTATTTTTTTTCTATATTTTAGATTCAATTTTGAACCTAAAAACACTAAAAAACAATTATGCTGACACGTATTTTAAATTCTCTGCACTTGGAATTTTCACCTGGATTTTTTTGAAATCCTTTTATTTTTATTTTACTGTAGACTATTTTGAAAAAATGCGTTATTCTTATTATAATTAATTTTAATCTAATTTTTTAGGAGATATAAAATGGCAGTTAGAGTTGCTATTAATGGTTTTGGCCGTATTGGTCGTTTGGCTTTCCGTCAGATGTTCGAAGCTGATGGTTATGAAGTAGTTGCTATCAACGATTTGACAAGCCCAAAAATGCTTGCTCACCTTCTTAAATATGATACAGCTCAGGGTGGATTCATGGGTCGTATCGGTGAAGGAAAACACACTGTAGAAGCTACAGAAGATTCTATCATTGTTGATGGAAAAGAAATCAAAATCTCTGCTGAAAAAGATGCAGCTAACTGTCCATGGGCAGCAAACAAAGTTGACGTAGTTCTTGAATGTACAGGTTTCTACTGTGCAAAAGACAAAGCTGCTGCTCACATTACTGCAGGTGCTAAAAAAGTTGTAATTTCTGCTCCAGCTGGAAATGATCTTCCAACAATCGTTTACAATGTAAACCACAAAACTCTTACAAAAGAAGATAACATCATTTCTGCTGCTTCTTGTACAACAAACTGTTTGGCTCCAATGGCTAAAGCTTTGAATGATTATGCTCCAATTGCTTCTGGTATCATGTCTACAATTCATGCTTACACTGGTGACCAGATGATTCTTGATGGTCCACAGCGCAAAGGTGACCTCCGCCGTTCACGTGCTGGTGCACAGAACATCGTTCCTAACTCAACAGGTGCTGCAAAGGCTATCGGTCTTGTAATTCCTGAATTGAATGGAAAACTCATTGGTTCTGCTCAGCGTGTTCCAACACCTACAGGATCAACAACTATTCTTACTGCTGTTGTAAAAGGTAAAGATGTAACAAAAGAAGGAATCAACGCTGCAATGAAAGCAGCTGCTACAGAATCTTTCGGATACAACGAAGATGAAATTGTTTCTTCTGACGTTATCGGTATGAAATATGGTTCTTTGTTCGATGCAACACAGACTATGGTTTCAAAAATTGATGATGATACATATCAGGTACAAGTTGTTTCTTGGTACGATAACGAAAACTCTTATACATCACAGATGGTAAGAACAATTAAATACTTTGCAGAAAACTGCTAAGTTTTGATTTAGTTAGAAAAAGGCCTTCTTCGGAAGGTCTTTTTTTTTGCCTGAAACTCTTTTCAATATCGTACGACTTTACCAGCCGCTTTCTTGCTTCGCAAAAAGTTTTTGCACAACCATACGCGCTTGCTTTGCTTGTGGATACACTAAAGTGAAAAATTGGGGACAGACCTTATTTTCATGCTGAAATTTCAGTTTTCAACAGTTGACATTTTGTACGTTAAAATGGGGACTGACCTTGGTAATATAAACAGGCACGAACAATATCAGCAAGGTCTGTCCCTTTTTTAACTCAATCTGTTAAACTCGCGCTAACTGCAAACCAAACTAACTGTGGTGTTCAAATTTTCTGGAACGTGCCACAGCAAGTTCGCCAGTTGACTGTCTGAGGCGCAGGGTTTTAAACTGCACAGCGCACCGAGGCTTGAACAGGCACGCAAAGCGTGAGTTACAAACGATGTCACGTGCTATTTGTATTTCATGGAAAAAAGGGGACAGACCTTGTTTTTATAGCACAAGTTTTATTTTCCCCCTCCACACTCCTGCACGTGACATCGTTTGTAACCGAGCGTTAGCGAGCTGTGAAAGGCGACTGACGAACTGCACTTTGCTGAAAATATAAAAAATATCTGTATAATCGGTTATGTTTAATTTTTCGTAACTTTTGAAAATTAATTAGGTATACTTGAAATAATTCTATAAAAATGTTAAATTATATGGATAAATTGTATATTCACTAATTTAAGGAGTTCCCATGTCAGGACATAGTAAATGGGCCACCATTAAACATGCAAAGGGTTTAGCCGATGCAAAACGTGGTAAAATTTTTACAAAATTTATTAAGGAAATTTCTATCGCAGCTCGTATGGGTGGAGGTGATCCTAACTCTAACCCTCGTCTTCGTACTGTAATTATTAAAGCTCGTGCTGCAAACATGCCTAAAGATAACATTGATCGTGCTATCAAAAAAGGTACTGGTGAAGACGGTGGAGCAGCTTACGAAGAATTCCTTTATGAAGGATACGCTCCTGGTGGAGTTGCAGTAATGGTTGAAGTTCTTTCTGATAACAAAAACAGAGCAGCAGCTGACATCAAAAATATTTTTAATAAAAGTGGCGGAAATCTTGGTACAACAGGTTCTGTTTCTCGTATGTTCCAGAGAAAAGGTACAATCGAACTCGATGCTGAAAAAGTAAATGAAGATGAAGTTATGGAAGTTGCTTTGGAAGCTGGTGCTGATGACATTGTAAACGAAGATGGAATTATTACAGTTACAACTTCTCCAGATGCTTTCTCTGGTGTTGCAGAAGCTTTACAGGAAAAAGGTTTTGAAACTCTTTCTGCTGATGTAGGAATGGTTCCAGATGCTTACACTCCAGTAGATAAAGACACTGCTGCAAAAGTTCAGAAGATGATTGACCGTCTTGAAGATAACGATGATGTTCAGAACGTTTATCATACTGCTGAATATCCAGATGACTTTGAACCAGAAGAGTAATTATTTTTTTCTCTTTTGATAAAAACCGCTTTGATTTAATTCATGGCGGTTTTTTTTATGCGTAAAAGTTGTATTTTTTTATTTTACTTATTAATTGATAACAGTGATGACAGGAAATTCATTTAAATCTTTACCAGGAACGTTTATTGAATCAAAAAATTCTCATCAAAAAATCAGAAGGGTTTTAGGAATTGATCCGGGACTTGCAAATACTGGTTTTGGAATTATTGATTTTTATAATGGCCGCTACAGAATGGTGAGTTATGGCTGCATTTCAACAAATGCGGATGAACCTCATGGGCAAAGACTTTTAAAAATTTACAATCACATTTCTTCTATTATAATGGAGTTTAAACCGACTGAAGCCGGCATGGAAACTTTGTATTTTGCAAAAAATGTTACCTCTGCGATGAATGTCAGTGAAGCACGCGGTGTGGTTTCTTTATGTCTTGCTCAAAACTGTATTCCTCTTGGTGAATGGACTCCAAATCAGATTAAACAGGCTGTCTGCGGTACTGCCAATGCTGATAAAAAACTTGTGCAGCAATATGTTAAACTTCTTCTTGGTTTGGAAACTGAACCAAAACCTGATCATGCTGCTGATGCATTGGCTGGTGCAATTACTCAGCTTCATTATTCATCCATTTGAAATATAAAAAAAAGCACAATAAATTTACACGTAAATTTCGTAATTATAAAAATTTATCATGCTTTTTTGAAAAGTCTATTTACCATTTATACCCAACAAATCAAGATTATAATTATCTATGGCAATTTTGTAATTGGAACCAGCAATTGAGCTTGTAAAAAACGCTCCAAAAATCGAAAAAAGAGTTCCGTATGTGGCCATAGAACTAATTGTTTCTTGATACGGCAGATTTTCATTGAAAGTATAAACAACATTTGTTGTAATTCCAGCACAAGCAACACCAAGTAAAACGTAAGTAACAACAGTCCATGCAATATATCTTTTCATAAATGTTTTATTTTCGGGAACAGTCAAAAGCATTTTATTTACTTCCGAGTGTTTAATTTTTTCTCCGTTCGGATTTTGATAACTCGCATTTGACAATAAATCCTGAACATTCATAATATATTTTTCATTGAGAAGTGAAATCGACAGTTCCTTTTTATTTTCCTCATTTTTAAAACTGTCCAATTCTTCATTATTCTGTGCAAACGTAGAAAATAAACCGACAGCAATCATAAATATTGACAAAACATATTTTTTCATAGTTTCCTCGCAAAAAAAATATTTAGATATCTTCTTATGTAACTTTTCAAGTCTACAAAAAATGTTACAATAAGTATATACGAATTTTAAAAATAAACTCAGTAAGTTTGCGTTGATTATTACATATGCAACGCAAACTGATTAATATTCTTTTTACACTATTTATTTTATATTGTAAACAGTGTAAAAAAATAAACACTAGAATCAAAAATATTTATTTGTATTATCATATAAAATACAAATAAATGTGTTAACTTATATCTTTCATGATTTTGAAATTTAAGTTTTTCTAATGTTTTACGCCTTTTTTTCGAATAGAATCTAACGAAACGACAATACATATAGCATCGGTTTTAAATCCTTCCGCAGAAGAGGCCGCTCCTACTACCGTAGCTCCAATTACAGCACCTATTTCAGTTCCATATGGTGCTCCAAGTATTTGAGTGCCAAATCCAGCACCAATTAAAGCCCCCACTGCTGCACCAGCAGCATCTGAAGCCGCCATCATTCCAAGTCTATGTTTATATTTATTCCATATATCACTTATTATTCCTCTATCAACATTATTCAATTCTTCATTATTTTCTAAAATCTCTATATTTTCATTCCAAAAATCCAATGATGCTTTTGCAGTTTCTGCATAACTAAAAAAATCATATAAACTCTCATTTTCAGGATTATCCAATACTTCAATCTCAATTTCAGAAATTGCATTTTTTGTTTCTTCCAAAGAATTTAGAGGTTCATCAAGAATACTTTCAATTTTTGAAATATATTCCGCACCTTCTTCAGTGAGTAATTCATTTCTCACAAGAGTTTCAGTAACAGAAACATCATTACTAGCATTACGAGAAAAGTCATAAATCATCTCCTTAAAATAATATTTTTTATCAATTCTACCAAAATACTCTTCGATAGAAAAATCTTTATATGAAACCTTAGCATTCAAAATCTGTCGATTTGCATTATTGAAATAAAAATCATTTAACATATCATTATGATTTATTCCTATCTCTTCATATTTTTCTGGTAAAATTAATGACAGTTCTTTTTCATTTTTGAACTCAATTTCTTTTGACACAGGGTCATTTACTTCATTTTTACAACTTAAAAAAGTTGTTGCAGCAACCAAACAGAAAAAATTTTTTTTCCTTTATTCATTTTTTGCCTCCAAAAGACTCTTGATTTTTGTAATTAAAATACTTTTATAAGTATTTTAACCTACTAAATATTGTTACAAAACTATTTCATTTTAATGCTAATAGTTAATAATGAGTAGCATACCCGCTTTTAATGCATAGAACAATGGGAAAAATCTTGAAAATGACCAAGGTCACTGTAAAAGATGACCAAGGTAATTTCAAAATTGTAAATAATTTTACATTATCTTCCTTTATGTGATATAATATTTCTATAAAATTATTTAGACTTTGTTATGTTTTAGTACAATTAGGAGAGTTTATGGAAAGTAATAAATTATTTACAAAATCTTTTAAGAATTTTATTCGTTTTGTTTCCTTATTTGCATTAAGTGTTGTTATCTTTAGGGTTATTGAACTTTTTGTTTTCAATTGTACTTTTTACAATCATTCTGATAAGAATTGTTTTATTTCCGACACTGCAATGTTTTTTATTTATCTTATTGATGCTTTTGTTCTAATTTTATTAATTTTTACACCGACCAAATTTATTCTTTTTGGAATTATTTCTATTATTCATTCAATTACGATTCTTATTGACCAGCCTGAAAACAATATTGGAATTCTTCTCTTTTATACTGGAATTTTGGTATTAGCATTGACTGGATTTTTTCAAAAAAAAGGCAAAATAAAAACTATCATTTTTACTCTACTTTTTCAAATTTTAATATTTTCTGAAATTCGTTTTGGAAAGCAGAGTTTTCTTCTTTCCATTTATTCAAAACTAATTATTTTTTTTATAATAAATTTATTTCTTTTCTTTTCAGTTCAATTATGTTTAGATAAACTTATATTAACATACAATAAAGTTATCGATATTTCTACATTTCCAGATTTGACAATACGTGATGCTGAATGGATTGAACTTATTCTTCGGGAAACAAAATACGAAACGATTGCTCGAAAATACAATCTTTCAGAAGGAACTGTAAAAAATAATTTTGCTAGAATTTTTAGAATTTTAAATGTTAGCGATCGAATTCATTTTCTGTCTGTATATGGTGGCTGCAAAGTTATCTACGGAAATAAAAAACACATAAAAGTTTCAACTTTTTTAAGAGATGTTTATTGGACAAAATGATTTTATGCACAATCTGTTTACGTATCAAGAATAATTGTTTATGTTATAATAATAGCGGTGTGTAATTTTAAGGAACGTATAAATCAAATGGCTGAAATGGCGCCATTTGATTTAACTTAGAGTTTCTGGCGAAACTCTGTTATTAAAATGTTCGCGAAGTCGCGAACGCAATTGCAATCCTCGAAAGTTGAAACTTTCTGCGGTGTGCAATTTTAAGGAAGGATAAATTTTGGCACATTATTCTAAATTCTCTTTATAAAAAATAAATTTTGAGGTATTATAATTTTATGTTTAATTCGATTACAGGAATCGTGACGGCAAAAAACCCGAAACTTCTTTATCTTGAAAATAACGGAATTGAATGGGAAATTAATGTTCCTGACAGCAATCTTGAAATGATTGGTTCTGTTGGTTCTGAAGCAAAAATTTATACATGGCTTTTGCACACTGATGTTTTAATGAGTCTTTACGGTTTTGCTTCTGTTCAGGAACGTTCTGTTTTTCTTGATTTACTCAAAGTTGATGGTGTGGGACCAAAAGGTGCTTTAAAAATTATGAGTTCTGTTTCAAGTTCAAGACTTATGGAAGTTTTGGAAAAAGGCGATTTGGAAATGCTTGAAAAAATTCCTGGTATCGGTAAAAAAACTGCAGGCAAAATGATGCTTGCCTTAAAAGGTAAAATAAAAATTTCTGAAAGCGATGGTAATAAAACTTCTGGTTTTTCCAACGGTTTTTCTGATGTAATCAATTCTCTTGCAGCTATGGGCTATGATAAAAAAATTGTTGAACAAAAAGTTTCTCAGTTGCTGGAGGAATTACAGTCTTCTCCTGGTTTTTCGGAAAAATCTCAAAAAGAAAAAGAAGATATCATTTTTAGACGTGCAATTGTGGGATTATCATAATGGAAAAAACAGACAACGAAGATTTCAGCGCTATTGTTCGTGCCGATTTGAAAAACTCTTTTGATGAGCAGGATAATAATCTGCGTCCAAAACTTTTAAATGATTTTTTGGGGCAGGAAAATATTAAACGGAATTTAAAAACTTTTATTCAGGCTGCAAAAGCAAGGCAGGAACCTCTTGATCATTTACTTTTAATAGGTCCGCCTGGTCTTGGAAAAACAACTCTTGCCCAGATTACAGCTTATGAACTTGGTGTAGATTTTAAAGTTACAAGTGCGCCGGCTTTGGAAAAACCAAAAGATTTGGCTGGAATTTTAAGCACAATCACCGAACGTACTGTTTTTTTTATTGATGAAATTCACAGACTTAAGCCCGCTATTGAAGAAATGCTTTATATTGCTATGGAAGATTTTGAACTGGACTGGATTATAGGTCAGGGTGCTGCCGCAAGAACAGTGCGCATTCCTATTCCTCCTTTTACGTTGATTGGTGCAACTACTAAAGCTGGCAGTGTTTCTTCACCTTTGCGTTCAAGATTTGGTTTCATTCCAAGATTTGAGTTTTACACCCAAAAAGAACTGGCTTCTATCATTAAACGTTCTGCAAACATTTTGCAGGTGGAAATTCAGGAAGATGCAGCAATGCTTTTGGCTCAATGCTGCCGCGGAACTCCTCGTGTGGCAAACAGAGTTCTTAGACGAATGAGAGATTTTGCACAGATTGGTGGCGATGGAATAATCACAAAAGAAATTGTTCAGGCGGGATTACAGCGTCTTGAAATTGATGAAATTGGGCTTGAAAAATATGACCGCGAGATTCTGCTTTCTATAATCAATAATTTTGGAGGCGGTCCTGTGGGTGCTGAAACTCTTGCAATCAGTATTGGTGAAAGTATGGACACTCTCGAAGATTATTACGAACCATATTTGATTCAATGTGGTCTTCTACAAAGGACTCCTAGGGGACGCACTGTCACCGATAAAGCTTACAGACATTTGGGGCTAACGAATGTTTCCAAAACCGATGACAATACTCTCGGCCTTGAGATTTAATTTTTGAATTCAAAACTATTTTTTCATTTTATTAGGATTTTTTATGAATACCAGCGATTTTGATTTTGATTTACCTGAAGAATTGATTGCACAGCATCCAAGTGGAGTGCGTGGTCAGGACAAACTTATGCTTTTGGGACGAAATAACGGGGATGTTCAACATTTTATGATGGATAATCTTCCTGACTTGATTCAACCAGGCACTTTGATGGTTTTTAACAACAGCCGCGTCCGTCGTGCAAGAGTTTACGGTATCAAAGAAACTACAGGTCGAGAAACTGAATTTATGTTTTTGAACACGATTGACAAAGACTGTTTAATCTGGAACACAATGGTCAAAAATGCAAAAAAACAAAAACCTGGAATGCATTATAAGTTTCCTGATGGAACTATTGCACAAATTGTGGAACATGAAGGCAACGCAGGAACAGAATTTCGTGCTTTAAAATTTGATTTTCCTATTGATGAAAACTGGTTTGAAAAAAACGGGCACATTCCTCTTCCTCCTTATATTAAGCGTGGTGATACCGAAGAAGACAGTGAAAGATATCAGAATGTTTATGCAAATATGACTGGTTCTGCAGCATGTCCGACAGCGGGTCTTCATTTTACAAATGAAATGCTTTCCCGTCTTGATGAATGTGGAATTGACCGTGCTTTTGTAACGCTTCATGTGGGACTGGGAACTTTTTTACCTGTTCGTGAAAGTCAGATTGAAAATCATAAAATGCATGAAGAATGGTATACTATTTCAGCTGAAACTGCCCAAAAAATAAATAATGCAAAAAAAGACGGCCGCCCAGTTCTAGCAGTCGGAACAACAAGTGTAAGAACTCTCGAAAGTGCTGCTCAAAAAATCATAAAAAATGGCGGAATTCCAGGTCGAAATGAACAATGGGTTCAAGCCGGCACTAATTCTACAAACATTTTTATGTACCCCGGATATGATTTTCAAGTAGTCGATCAGATGTTCACAAATTTTCACACACCAGAAAGTACTTTAATCATGCTTGTTAGTGCATTTGCAGGAAAAGATAATATTTTAAATGCATATAATATCGCTGTCAAAAACAAATACAGATTTTTTTCGTACGGCGACTGTATGCTCATAAAATAATTCCGTTGCTCTATCGGCTGGTAGATTCAAATAATTCACTTCCCGCACAATTTTGATGTGACAATTTAGTTTTGCATTCAATTGACTTCACTATTTTATCAATGGTCATTGTTTCAATCCTGAGATTTTGCAGTAAAAAAAGTAAAATGTCAGTTTTACAGTAAAAAGTAAATTTGCCAAAATTGATTTTCACGTTTATAATTGAATTTATGGGTATTATTCTAGAAAAATCACCATAGTGATATGAAATCGCGTTCTCAGCGACAAAAAATTTTAGACGATTTACCCATGATTTTCAACTGCTGGAGATTTAAATGGCAAAAAAACTAAACATCACAATTATCGAAAATAATGAAAAAAAAGAAATATCTGTTGATGAAGGAAGTCAAGTTCATTCTATTTTGGAAAATTTTCACACTCCAAAAGAAAAAATATACGGAATTAAAATAAATAACGAAATTTGTTCTCTTGATTCTAAACTCACTTACGATTGTGATATTGAACCTGTTTTGAATAATTCTAAAAATGGAGCCGAAATCTACCGCCGCTCACTTTGCTTTATTCTTGCAGCTGCTGCTTATAACGTTTGTCCAGAAAAACGTCTTCTTGTAGGACACAGTCTAGGTCACGGATATTATTATACTTTTGATGGCGAAACTTCTGTTTCCAATGACCTGATAAATTCCCTGCGAAAAGAAATGGAAAAATTAATTTCACAAGACATTCGGATTCAAACTACAAATGTTTCTTATCAAAAAGCATGTCAAATTTTTGATAAACTTTGTCTCAAAGAAACACGTAAACAGCTTGAATACAACTGCCCTCCACACATTGCCATCAACACACTTGGAGATTTTTTTGCTGACCTTTATGTTTCACCTCTGGTTTATTCAACTGGAGTTTTAAAACTTTTTGATTTACTTCAATACAAAGGTGGATTTTTGCTTCGTTTTCCACGATCTTCTGAACCTGACAGACTTGAAACTTTTGTGGATCAGCCGAAACTCTATGAAATCTACGAAAAATACAAAGAATGGGGGCGTCGTGTTGATGTAACTTCTGTTGCTTCTTTGAATAAACTGATTGCAAATAGAAAAATCAATGATTTTATCGATATCACAGAAACATATCAGCAAAAAAATATTTCCAAAATTGCTTCTCAGATTGTTGAAAAGAAAACAGTCCGAGTCGTTTTGATTGCAGGACCTTCTTCCTCTGGAAAAACTACTTCCGCAAAAAAACTTGCTCTTGAACTTCTGGCAATGGGATATAAACCAAAAATTATCAGTTTAGACTGTTATTACGCTGGACACGACAAAACTCCGCTTGATGAAAATGGTAAACCAGATTTTGAATGTCTTGAAGCTTTAAACGTTGAACTTTTGAATCAAAATCTCATAGATTTATTTGCAGGAAAAGAAGTTACAATTCCAAGTTACGATTTCCACTCAGGAACAAGTTATTTTGAAGAAAAAAACAAAATGACACTCGAAGAAAACGAACTTTTGATTTTGGAAGGTATTCACGGATTGAATGATAGACTCACAGAAAAAGTTCCGTCCGAATTAAAATTCAAAATCTATCTTTCTGCTTTGACTCAGCTTAATCTGGATGACCACAACAGGATTTCAACAAGCGATAACCGTTTAATCAGACGAATTGTGCGTGATAATAATTTCCGCGGTAAACCTGCAAGCGGTACTATTGATATGTGGCCGAGTGTTACACGCGGTGAAGCACTTCACATTTTCCCATTTCAGAACAATGCTGATGCAGTTTTAAACACCGCTTTAGATTATGAGCTTTCTGTTTTGCGAGTTTATGCAGCGCCACTTCTTCGTCAAGTTAAACCAACAGAAAATTCATATAGTGAAGCCCGCAGACTCCTTTCTTTCCTTGAAAACTTTGCTACTATTGCACCGACTGAAGTTCCAGAACGTTCGATTATTCGTGAATTTATCGGCGGAAGTGCATTTAAATATTAAAACACTCTTTCAATCATCTGATTTCATTTTTCAAATTTCAAATGATTTGAAGCTTCATCCATTGCCTCTGCTTCTTCATAATCGGAGGCAATTTTCCATTCTTCTTTTCTTTTTTCTTTCAGTTTTTCAAGTGCAATCGTTTTTTTCATACATTCAGCCAGAACAGAACGTTTTTCTTCAGTTACAAGATTTGCCTGCGCAAGTTCTTTCAGTGATTCTTCTTTCTTATAATTTAAAAGATTATTATATCGGCTTTGTGCAATCACATCATCAAAACTGCTGGATTTATCAACACTTTGATTCGAAACAATCATTTGATTTGCAATCATTTCAAGATTTTGTTTAATTTCATTTTCTTTGGAAAGTGCTTTTGCAAGTTCTGCTTCTGCTTCCTGCTTTTCGAAATTTCTAAATTCAAGAATTTTTTCAAGTTCAAATGAAAACTTTTTCATATCTCTTCAGATTCAGCCATTTTTGCCTGAGCATCAGTAATCTGTGCTGTTGTCGGAATCATGATTGATGGAGATTCTACATATTCTTCTTTTGGAATTTCAATTCCAGTCAATGCAGAAAGTTTATCAAGCATCTGTTCAATTGTCGAAGGTTCATATTCTTCCTGAATTAGAAATTCTTCAATCAGCTGATGTTTATCAATTGCAACATCCACCAGAGGTGATTTTCCTTTTTCATAAATTCCGGAAGTAATCATAGTTTCATTATCCTGATAAGTTGCCATCCATGTACGAACCTGTCCTACAGCTTTTCTAGTTTGCACGCCGCTAACTCTTTTTGAAAGACGTGAAATTGACTGCAATATATCAATAGCTGGATAATGATAAGCTTGCGCAAGTTTTCTATTTAAAACGATATGACCGTCCAATGTACCGCGGACTTTATCTGTAATCGGTTCGTTCATATCATCACCATCAACAAGAACCGTATAAAAAGCCGTAATTGAACCTTTTTTATTTGTTCCAGTTCGTTCAAGCAGTTTTGGAATCATATCAAAAACACTAGGCGGATAACCTTTTTGTGCTGGTGGTTCACCATTTGCAAGACCAATTTCTCTTTGAGCATGGGCAAAACGTGTAACAGAATCCATCATCAGCATGACATCTTTTCCCTGATCTCTAAAATATTCTGCCACAGCAGTACAAACCTGGGCAGCACGAAGACGGCAAATAGAAGGTTCATCACTTGTTGCAACAACAAGAACAGAACGTTTCATACCTTCTTCACCCAAATCACGACGGACAAAATCTAAAACTTCGCGACCTCGCTCACCTATCAAACCGATTACGTTAATATCAGCATCAGTATTTCTTGCAATAATACTCAAAAGTGTAGATTTTCCAACTCCAGAACCTGCAAAAATACCAAGTCGCTGCCCTTTTCCCACTGTGAGCATAGAATCAATGGCTCGGACACCAGTTGTAATGCGCCTGTTAATGTCCTGACGTTCATTTGGAGACGGAGGATTTTGAACCGCCGGATAATAAGTCTGAGGAACTATTTCTCCTTTATCATCACAAGGCTTTCCACTTGCATTTATCATTCTGCCTAAAAGATTATTTCCAACTGGCACCATCAAAGTTTTGCCAGTTCCTACAACTTCAAGCCCAACCTCAATTCCTTTTGTATCACCGTATGGTGCAAGACGCACTTTTTTTCCTTTAAGTCCAACAACTTCAGCATCCAAAAAAGAACCATCTTCCAGTTTTATTGTACAGATTTCTCCAATAACAGAACGCGGTCCTTCACTTTCAATTTCAAGTCCGCGAACAGCCGTAACTCTTCCTGTATATAAAATTGTTTCAGCATCAGCAACTTTTTCAAGATATTTTGTAAAATTGAATTCGCCAGTGTAAGATGATTTCATTTTATCCTCCGCGAAAGATAATTTCTCTTGATTTACAATTTGCGGTAAATTATTCTGCTTGAGTCAAAGTATCCTGACGTTTTATACTTTTAAGTGGAGAAACTTCAAGAATTTTGTTTTCAAGTTCTGTTAATTGGCTCGAAATGCGTGCATCTATTGAACCAAAGTCAGTTTCAACGATAACACCGCCTTTTTCTACCGACGAATCTTCCAAAATGGAAATATCTTCTATATTTTCTACATGTTCAATAAATTCTTTTATGTGCTCAGAAGTAAGTTTTACATCTTCAAGATTCACTCGCAAAGTAACTTTTCCACGTGTCTTAACTTTTTTGAGTGCAGCAAGAGTATTTGCCATAACAACATTTTTCTGATTTTCTGACAGAATCTTGATAACTTTTCTAGCCATCAAAATAACTAATTCAACAATCTGACTTTCAGTTTCCTGCAAGATTTCTTCACGACGTTGCATTACAGCTTCAAGAATTTTATGCATGCGGTCAATCAATCTGTTTACTTCATCTTCACCTTTTTGATAGCCATCTGCAAGTCCTTTATCAAAACCTTTTTGAAAAGCTTCTGATTCAGTTTTCTGTTTTTGTGATTCTGCATCCTGCAAAATGGAAGCTGCCTGATTTTTTGCTTCCATAATAATCCGTTCTGCTTCTTTCTGTGCATCTGCTTTTATAATTGCAGCATCATCTGTCTGACGTTTAACTTCAGCAAAAGCAGCATCTTCCGCTTTTTTTAGAATTTCGTCTGCCTGAACTTGAGCCTTTGCAAACATCTGCTTTTTTTCAGCTTCCCATTGAACTTTAAATGCTTCTGCTTCACGTCGCAAATCATCAGCAGTAGGACCTGTATAAACTTCTTCAACTACTTCTGGTTCTTCAACAACTGGAGAATAATCTTTATATAAAGGAAGCATCACTTTGTCTTCAACAACTTTTGCTTCGCCAGGACGGAAAACTGTTTTTGCCATAACTTTTTATCTCCACAAATCAAAACTATGAAACAAGTTCATCTTCGCCTGAACGGGCAATGACAATTTCACCAATTTCTTCAAGATGACGAATCATAGAAACAATCTTCTGTTGTGATTCTTCAACATCCTTCAAGCGCACAGGTCCCATAAATTCCATGTCATCTTTGAGCATGGCTGCCGCACGTTTAGACATATTTCTAAAGATTTTATCCTGAACATCACTGTCAACAGATTTCAAAGCTTTTGCAAGTTCCGGCTGGTCTACATCGCGCAAAACTTTCTGGATTGCACGGTCGTCGAGCTGAACAATATCTTCGAACACGAACATTCGCTTTTTGATTTCCTCTGCCAAATCCGGATCGTCCTCTTCGAGAGATTCGATAATTGCTTTTTCGGAAGAACGGTCTACCTGGTTCAAAATTTCAACGATTGCTTCAACACCACCAGCAGCTGTGTAGTCTTCAGAAGAAAGTGTAGAAAGTTTCTTTTCCAAAACACGTTCAACTTCACGCAAAACATCTGGAGATGTACGGTCCATAGTTGCAAGACGTTTTGAAACTTCTGCCTGCATATCTTCTGGAAGATTTTGCAAAATAACAGCAGCTTTTCCAGGTTCAAGATAAGCCAAAATCAAGGCAATTGTCTGAGGATATTCTTGCTGAATAAAGTTTAAAAGATGAGCAGGGTCAGTTCGGCGAATGAAATCAAATGGACGCACCTGCAGACTCGAAGTAAGCCTGTTGATAATATCGATAGCTTTTTGAGAACCAAGTGATTTTTCCAAAAGTTCCCTTGCATAATCAATACCACCAGTTGTGATGAAGTTCTGTGCATTCATCAATTCCTGAAATTCTTCCAAAACAGCATCTTTAAACTCAGGATTTACTTTTTCCTGCCGAGCAATTTCAAAAGTCAGAGTTTCAACTTCATCTTCACGCAGATGCTTCATAATCTCAGCAGAAACATCAGGACCAAGTGAAATGAGGAAGATTGCAGCTTTCTGTCGTCCTGTCAAACTTTTATAATCTTTTGAATTATTCTTTTTTCCAGATGAACCAGCAGGTTTTAACTGACCTGGCTTTGGCACTGGTTTAGGATTCGATTTAGGTACTTCTGTTTCGTCTGCCATTTTATTCCTCCATCAACCATGTTCTTATGAGCATTGCAACATCTTCCGGATGTTCTTTTGCCATTGCAATTGCATTTTCCTGAAGTTCCATTCGCCTTGTTTCTTCAACTGACATTGTAACTTCCATACTGTCTTCTTTTGCATCCCAAAGAGCCCTTTCTCTTGCAGCCTGCTGTTCGGCAAGAAGTCTTGCTTCCCTTTCACGGCGGCGACGTTCAAGTTCACGACTGATAATTCTAAAGAGGATAAAACTCACAAGAACAACTGCAATCGCAATTAAAATCATCAGGATTGTGCGTTTTCTCTGTAAAGCTGCAAAATATTCATTATCTTCTTTTAAGAATTCATCATCTCTGTCATAAGCAATATTGGTAACTGCTACCTGGTCCCCTCTGCTTCGGTCATATCCCATAGCAGCCTTTATACTTTTTTCAGCTTCAGCCATATCTTCAGGAGAAACAGGTGTATATTCACGTTTTATAGAACCGTCTTCTATTATTAGATTTCCTTCATTATCCTTGACTTTTTTCCATTTTCCGTCAAGATTGACTGAAACTGAAATTTTATTTGGCTTTGGAGAAGAAATTTCTGTTGTGTCAGTTCTGTTTTGAACATGATTTATAGTTGTGCCAGTTTCTGTAGATTTTCCGATAACATTTGACATATCACTATAAACTGGTGGTGTCTGTCCTTCCACTCCAGCAGGTCCCTCAGGATTGTACCCTGTTCCCTGCCATTCTTTTGTTACAGTTTGAGTAGAAAGCGGCAGAGTATCCCGCAATTCAGAATCATCATAAGGAGTATCGGGATTATCTTCTTTGATTACAATCGGTTTATATTCTGTTGACTGACTTTGACGTTGTGACATATCCATTTCTACAGCAACAACCATATCGCGGCATCTGTCTTCTGTAAAAGTTTTCTGCAGAGCTTTCAAGATTTTTGCACGGATTTCAACTTCAAGCTGACGAATCAATTTCTGCTGCTTTTTGACATTATCAATTCTGTCACTTTCAGCCATTCCTTCAAAATCATTAATTTGATTTCCATCTTCATCAGCAATGATAAGGTTTTCAGCTTTTAATCCTTCCACGGCAGACAAAATCAAATCCTGAATGCCTTTAATACGTTTTTTGTTTGTATATAAATCACTGTTGTTCGTGACTTTTAAAATTACACTTGCAGTAACAGGATTTTGATCTTCTTTGAAAAGTTTATCTTCTGGTGAAACAATATTAACATCTGCAACTCTGATATCTGGAATTGTTTCAAGATGCTGTGTAAGCTGTTTCTGCATTGCCTGAAGTTTTTTTACTTTTACATCTTCATCAGTTGTAAAGATATCCCTGTCAAAAATTCCTGCAAATGGGTCAATATTGGACGGCAAAAGTCCTTCTGTACTTAAAATTGTTCTAAGTTTTCGTGCTGTCACTTCATCAGATACATAAATATAACCTCTGTCATCAGAATCTGCAGAAATGTTTTCTTCTGAAATTCTGTCCAGAATTTCGTTGAGTCTGACTGTATCTGTAATTGGAGTATTTAAAATGCGGTATTGTGCCGGTTTTGCAGAAATGCGTGCCGTTAATACTATTGCGACAATTACTACTATGATTATGCCAATCAATATGACTTTTTGAATTGGTTTCCACTTTGCCCATAAATTTTTTATGGAAGTTAAAACCTTTTTAAGCCATTCGTTCATCTGTCCCCTCCCGTGAACGAATTTATAAAAAATTAACACCCTTGACTATGTAATTTTTTTAACAGGAATTTGTATAATTATATCATAGATAGAAATAATTGACAATTAAAAAAGCATTGATGAGAATAAAAAAAATGCAAACCGAATCGATGAGAATTTGAAAAGTGATTAATCGCCTGATTAAACGAAGATGCAAAGCGCGGTCTAACTTTTGTGTCGAACTTCGGCAAATTTTATCTTGTTGTTGTAATTTCGTTCCAGCCACTGACAAGGCGATCTATCACGGTTTGTGCAAGATTCAAACTCATTCTGGCTTTTGACATTGCGATTGTTACATCGTGAATATCGACATCATCTGGATTTGTGATAATTTTTTCCTGAAGGTTTGAAACTTCAAGCTGCTGTGAATTAACAGAATTTACAGCTTCCATAAGATAATCGGAAAAAGATTTTTTTTGAACACCGTTTTGATTTACCTGCTGAACTGATACAGCTTCGGAATTATGCGAAACGCTCTGCACAGAAGAAACAGGAGAAAAACCTGGATTTTTTGCAGTTAAAGGCTCAATCCTTTTTGTTCCGTAATGAGATGGATCAGATCTGTTCATCTGTAACTGATTAATTTCTGGTATTTTCATAATTTTAATTATCTTCCTTATTTATCTTAATCAGTATAACTCAGTTTTAATTATCGTGCAATGTCCAAAGCAGCTGTAAACATATCTTTTGCCCCGTCTATGACAGTTGCATTTGCTTCATAAGCTCTGGAAGCGGAAATCAAATCTACCATTTCGTTTACAATATTTACATTTGGATATTCAACATAACCTTTATTTGGACCACTTTTTATTGCATCAGGATGGTCTGGATCATAAACCATTCTGCCTTGAGATGTATCCTGTGTGATTTCAAGAACTTTTACTCCTTTTCCAGGACCGTTATCTAAATCAGAAGGAACAAAAGGTGTACGCCATGTCGCACTTTTATCTGATACTGGACGCATCACAACTGTTGATTTTTTGAAAGCACCGCCTTCTTGTGTTCTAGTTGTAGACACATTTGCAATATTATTTGAAATTACATCACTTCGAAGTCTTTCTGCTGCCATTCCTGTGGAAGCAATATTTATACTTGTGAACATTCCCATAATTTACCTCGCTAAATCATTTCAGTCTGCTTTGAAATTATTTTTTCATTGCAGTATTGAGCTGGTCAAATTCAAAACTTGTAAGCTGAGTGAGCATTCTGTATTGCATTTGAATCTGAAGGATATTGTTGGCTTCAGTTTCAGCGTCAACATTATTTCCATTTGCTTTTGCAGTTGAAACATAATCAACAACACGACGAGGTTGAACTTCACGATAATCATAAGGAACGTTGATTTGGATGTGCCTTTCATCCGAAGTAGTAAGTTTGAATCCGTTTTTTGCCTTTTCTTCTGACTCGAAAGCACGCTTCAATTCACTTTCAAAATTAACTGTCGAACGTTTAAAATTTGGAACTTCACTGTTTGCAAGGTTATTTGCAGTTACCTGATAACGCAATGAAGTCACGTCCATTTCACGCTGAAGCAAATCAATAGAACGGGTAAAACTGTTCATTTTTCCTCCTCGTCTTTCGGTAAAGCAAGAAGATTTCCCACCTCAAAGCTCAACCAAAAAAATTAGTTTACATCTACACTTATTGTCGGCTTTCTAAAAAAAAAGTTTAGACATTTAAAATAAAATTTTATATTATTTACGCATGACTATGATTAATCTTACTCAAAATATCAGCTACATTCCATCATCAACAAAACCATTTTCCTGCGATGTTGTTTTTATCAAAGGGCAAAAATTTACATGGATTTTTGATTGCGGCACAACAAAAGAAATTGCCGACGAAATCAACAGAATTCAAACACCAAAAAATATTGTAATTTCACATTTTCATCCTGACCACATTTTAAATCTTACTCGCATTGATTATGACAATCTTTATGTTTCAAAATATACAAAAAAATATACATTCAAAGGAACTGTATTAGAATCAGATTTTTTTGCACAGGATTTTTTGGATACAACTTCTCAAAAAGAAAATCTGGATAATCAGGATAATCAGAAAAATCAAATAAAAATTTTTCATCTTCCTTCAAGCCATGCCAAAGGATGTCTTTGTCTAAGTTGCGGCGATTATTGCTTTATGGGAGACGGAACATACGCAAAAGAACTGATTGGAAATCACTATTACAACGCACAACTTCTTTTACAAATGATAAATGTTATGGAAAATATTGATGCAAAATATTTCTGTCTCAGTCATGATAAAAATTTTGTACAGAATAAAGAAACAGTCATTGCACTTTATAAAGACATTTACAAACGTCGGCAGGAAGGAAATCCCAAAATCAGCGTAGAAGATTTTTTCAATGCTGACGGAACAGTCAAAACAGACATGTAAGAAAAATTATAATCATAAATCCATCCAATATTGAACAGAAAAATGAAACAGAAAAATAAAAAGGCAAACGCATTATAAAATCATTGAAAAAAAGCACCGCAATAACCGTTGCTTTTTTAAAATCCATAATGCATCTGCCTTTTTTATCAAAACAGGAGTAAAACTAAAAATTATTTTTTTGCTTTTGCCTGTTTAGCGAAAGTTTTTACACCTTCAATAACAAGAATAACAGCAAGCACAGCCATACTTGCAGCAAAGAATAACTGGAACCAGTTGCCCCAGAAGAAAGCACCTTCAGCACCTGCAAACATCGGTTTAAGTTTTGCAACAACAGTAATAATAAGCTGAGTTAAAGTTGCAGCAAGCATAAATACCATAGGGATGTAGAACATCTTGTTGTTTTTTCCAACTTCACCAAGCCAAGCAGCAACAGCGAGAAGAGCAATACCTGCAAGCAGCTGATTTGCAGCACCAAACAAAGACCAGATAGCAGAAAGTTTCAAAAATCCCAAAACAGAACCAATCAAAACCATAATTCCAGTTCCAAAAACAGGATTAGCCAAAACTTTTCGTACACCTTTTGCATCTTTCCAATCTTTTTCACCTTCTTTCAAGAAAAGTTCGCTGAACATAAAACGACTCAAACGAGTAGCCGAATCAAGAGAAGTCAAAGCAAAAACAG
>CAMEET010000005.1 GCA_945915085.1 uncultured Treponema sp.
TGCCATTTCTTGCAAGAATTTTTCCACGCACTGTAAGTTTTTCCAATACAGAATTTCTAAAACGGCGCAGAACTTTTGAAAAACGGTTGTTTCCTGTTGCAAAAAACTTTTCATTTGCAATTTCTATTCCAGTTCTAGCAGAATACATTTTGGAATTCAAAGTCACATCTTCTGAACTCTCGCTCAAAGAAACGATGATAAAATAATCATAACCGTTTGCACGTGCATTTTTAAAAGCTTCGCCAAAACCAGAAACTGGATTTACCTGAGTTTTCACTGCAGTAATTGCAATTCCAGAAAAAACATCAGAACAGGCCAGAGCTGTCAAGCGGTCACTGTCAGCATGAATAAATGAAGAAGGATTTTCAGCATAAAAAATAGCAATATTCCATCTGATTTTATCAAGATAAAAAGGTTCTATTTTCCATTTTTTTGAAAGGCTATTTTCCAGTAGAGAATTATATGCTTCGATTTTATCTTCGATTGAACTGTCGATTTTTATCTGTTCATTTTCTTTTATAAACAAAAGCTGCGAAAGATAAGTTTCGTACATTCCGTTCATTTCAAGAATTTCTGCATAATTAAGTCTAGCAACTGCATTTGAAGGATCAATCATCAAAGCGCGCTGATATTCATACGAACTTCCTGCATTATCATATCTTGACTGATATTGCTGCGCATTCGCAATGTGATATTGTGCAAATGTTGAGCGACGTTCATCATCAAAAGCAAGAATGTCTTTAATCACAAGTTCAGTCACCATTCTCATCATTTCATCTTGAGGAGCTACAGAAAGTCCTGTCGTCCAAACATCAAGCGCATCCTCTTTGTTTCCAGTTTTTTCCAAAGAAATGCCTTTTAAATACCATGCTACGCTATTGTTTCTATTTTTTGATATCAGATAATCGCATAAATCAATTACTTCAGAATATCGTTTTTGATTGTAAATTGCATTTGCCAAAAGTTCATAGGCTTTTTCGTAATTTCCTTTGATTTCAACTGCAATTCTCGCATGTAATTCTGCCTGTGAAAACTCGCCTTGCATCATATAAATAATAGCAGCAAGATAATGAACTTCCGCCTGACCTGAGTAATATTGCATTGCCTGATTCAAATAATTTCGGGCAATTTCAAATCTCCCAGTTTGAGCGCAAATCAAAGCTAAAGATAAAAGTGCTTTTCTATTTGAACCTTGTCTTTTTAAAGCTTCCGAATATTGAATTTCCGCACCTGAATATTTTCCATCAAAAAGTTCAATTTCGGCAAGTCCAAAATGAGAATCTACATCGTTTGGAAACTGTTTCAGCACAGCTTCAAAAATATCTTTTGCTTCATCCAGTTTTCCAAGAGCAAGCAAAATCATTCCTTTAAGATTTTGTACTTTTGAATTATTTTTTTCGTATTTTTCAGCAGATTCCAAATAATAATAAGCCAAGTCAAATTCGCCCAGCTGATAACTGCACAATGCAAGATTAAACCATGCATCACTATAAGCTGGATTCAAGTTCACCACTTCAAGAAAATACTGAGAAGCAGTATAATAATCTTCATTATCAAGGCAATTCACTGCCTCATTATAAATTTTTACAGGATTTTGTTTTGCATTATTTTTTGAATTAATCTGAGCCTGAAGGCAAAAAGAGAAAATCAAAAAAACAATCAAAAAACAACTTCCATGTAAAAACTTACTCATCATCCTCTTCCTTTTCAAGATTTTTTACTACTTTCACAACGTTGATTCTGTGCCCTTCAATATCCTGCACAATAAAATCATAATTTTTCCATGTTGCTTTTTCATATTTAACAGGAACTTTTCCAAATAAATCAAAGACAAAACCGCCCAGACTGTCAAAATCTTCATTAGGAAAATCAGCTTCGATAGACTCATTCAAATCATCCAGATTTACGCGCGCATCACAAAGCCATACATTTTCGTTGACTGTCAGAATATCTTCCTGTTCTTTATCAAATTCATCCTGAATATCACCAACAATTTCTTCTATGATATCTTCCATTGTGACAATTCCAGACATTCCGCCGTATTCATCGATTGCAATTGCAATATGAAGATGATGACGTTTGAATTCTCGCAAAAGTGAGTCAATTCTCTTGCTTTCAGGTACAAAATAAGGTTTTCTTGCAATTTCTTTCAGATTAATTTCTCGGTTTTCTGCAAGACATTTGATAATATCTTTTACATACAAAACACCAATTACATTATCGATAGATTCTGTGTAAACCGGGAACCGAGAATGTCCGCTTGAAACCAGCTTTTTAAAAAGTTCATCCTGTTTTGTGTCTGAACTTATAAAATCCACATCAATTCTGGGAATCATTACTTCTTTTACAGAAGTTTTTGATAAATCTTCCACTCCCTGAATCATATCTTTTTTTTCTTCATTCAAGATTTCCTGTTGAAGAACCTGTGCATCAATTTCTGACTGCTGCTTTTTTTTGTGTTTAAAAAAACTCATTTTATTATTTTCTCTTCCTTTAATAATTCCAATATTTTTTCCTGTCTCTGGAGCATTTCACAAACAGGCATAACTCCTTTTTCGATATGTTCATCTCCATGATCCATGCCGTTTAAGTGAAGAATTCCATGAACTAAAAGCCGTTTTAATTCATCATTATTATTTTCGTCAAAATAATCTGAATTTATAGGTAAAGTTTCCAGACTTATTACAATATCACCTACGCATTTCCATTTTCCATATTCATCTTCATATTCCATATCATTTTCAAAAGAAAGGACATCTGTTGAGCTGTCAATGCCGCGGTAATTTTTATTCAGATGCTGCATGTACTCATCATTGCAAAAAAGAATGGAAATTTCTTGATGCGAAAACTCAAGCATTTCAAGAACTTTCTGCGCGAAACATTCCACATTTTCAAGCCATTGAGGTTCTTCAAGATTTTCCTGTATGTTAACAAAGACTCTGTTTTTTTCAGTCATTTTTTTCATCCTCATTATTTTCTTTTTTTGTCTGATTTTGAGAGTCTGGATCCTGCTGATTTTGATATTTAATTCTGTTGTGATAATAACCTGTCAAAAGGTTTACAAACGATTTTTTGATTTTAGCAATATCACTGAAAGTCAGTTCGCAGTTATCAAGTTGACCGTGTTCGATTTTTTGGCTTATAAGATTTGAAATGAATTTTTCAAGACGGCCAGAAGTCGGATTATCCAGAGTGTGACAAGCTGCTTCAACTATATCTGCAAGCATTACAACACCAGATTCCTTTGAAGAAGGCGGATTGCCTGGATATGCGAAATCTTCAGGGCTCAAAGTGGAATCTTTTTTTGTAGCTTCATTATAAAAATATGTAATAATGCTGTTTCCGTGATGTTCTGCAATTATATCAATAACAGCCTGCGGCAGATGAAGCTGATGACCTTTTTCAATTCCTTTTCTGACATGACTTTTTATTACACTGGCAGAAAGTGTTGGATTTATATCATTATGCTTATTCTGCATATTCAATTGATTTTCAACAAAATATTCACTTTGTTCAATTTTTCCAATATCATGATAATATCCGCCTACCCGCGCCAGAATTGGATTTGCATTGATTTCGCGGCATGCACTTTCGGCAAGTTGTGCAACCATCATAGAATGATTGTATGTTCCATTTGCCTGAATCTGCATCTGCTTAAAAATCGGCGTGTTGTTATCACTCAAATCCATAAGACGGAAAACGCTCGCTGTATTCAAAATAGTTTCGAGCGGAGTCAAAAGTCCCAGAGTTAAAATGCCTGAAATAAAGCCGTTTATTGCCACTCCAAAAAGCAAAGGTGCAATTGTGGAAATTGCTTCATTAAAAATCACCTGCAGCAATAAAACAAAAACAACTTCAAACAACGCCATGATTATGCCGGCAACAACAAGGTCAATTCTTCTTTCGATTTTTCTGACAATCACAGTTGATGACAATGCAGACGCCAATGTAAAAAGACTTGGAGGAATCTGCCATCCGCTTGCATTTAAAACTCCAAGTGAAATGATAAATGACAAAAGTACTGCAGACAAATTTCCATATAAAATAGTCACAAGCATAATACAGATTGATGTTGGAATAATTATGCAGATACTGTATGTCGATGAAAAAAGTGAAAGTTTGCCGCCAAAAGCTGTCACAAGATAAACAATCGCAAAAAGGACTACGTGAAGCAGACATTCTTTAAACAAAACTTTCCTGCCAAAATCCACAAATGAATAAAGAAGATACCACATGATTGCAAGCAGTAATATAAAAAGTTCGCTGTTTGCAAATGCCCTATAATCAATGTACAAAGGTGATGCGGCCATTTTCTTTAGTTTCGCATAACCTTCTTCAGTAATAGGAAAACCTTTTTTAATGATTTTTTCGCCTTTTGTTATGCTCACAGGATCAAGTTCATCAGGAGAAAGTGAACGGTCAGCAGTTATAGTTCTGTCAGAAATCTGTCCAATTTCAAAATCGGAAATTGAAAAATTTGCAACTGTCTGAACGGTTGTAATTTTCATAAAATTGATGGCAGAAACAGCAAGAAGCCCCGCAAAAAAAAGAATCAAAAATGCATAATTATTATGAATATAAACTCCGCATGAATGGAAAAACTGAGAAACAGCATTTTTTTCTTCATTTTCAATTTTTTCAGAATTAAATCTGTCTGTTTTAGTCATTTTGTTTTTCATTTTCATAAGCCTTTACAATTTTTTTTACAAGATTATTTCTTACAACATCATTTGCCGTAAGACCGATAAATCCAATTTCTTCTATATTATATAATATATTAATAGCAGCAGTAAGACCAGAATTATTTTTTTTAGGTAAATCTATTTGTGACGGATCGCCTGATACAAACACTTTTGTATTCTCCCCCATTCTAGTAAGAAACATTTTCATCTGCGAGCAAGTTGTATTCTGAGCTTCATCTAATATTACAACACAATTGTTTAAAGTTCTACCACGCATATATGCCAATGGCGCAACTTCTACAATTCCAATTTCAAAAAGATGTTTTACAGTTTCAACAGGAAGAACAGTTTCCATGGCATCTTTTAAAGGACGCAAATAAGGATCGATTTTATCTTCCAAATCACCAGGCAAAAAGCCAAGATTTTCTCCAGCTTCCACGACTGGCCTTGTGATTATAAGTTTATTTTTTTTGTGATTCAAAATAAGTTTTAACGCTTCACACACAGCAAGAAATGTTTTTCCGCTTCCAGCTGCACCTGTACAGAAGACCATATCTTTTGTCTGCAAAAGAGAAATATACTCAGCCTGCCCCTGTGTTCTAGGATAAACTTTTTTTATGGCTCCTGGAATTAAAATGGACATCTGATTAACATCCACTTTTTTTTGTGCATTCAAAACTGTCAGGATTATGTCTTGAGCATCTTTTGCAGAATAATCATCAGCATTACGGATTTCATCAATAACTCTGTCTATAATAAATTTAAATTTCTGGCAGATTTCAGGATTTTCATTATCTATTGAAAGTTCATTTCCTTTTGTAAAGACAGGCACACCAAGATGCTCTTCAATGAGTTTTAAGTTTTTGTCATTCATTCCACATAAGCAAAAAAGCACATCATTATCTGGAACGACAATTGTAAATTCATTCATATTTCATTTAATTATATATAAAAAAAACAGTTTTGACAATTTTTAATCATTTTTTATCGTTTATATATTGATTTTACCGCACATTATTCCAATTTCCATTCACCATATTTATCTGTTACTGTTGTTTTTATGCTTTCCATTGGACTCCAGACTACACCAATTGTGAAATAAGGACTAAAATCATATCTTTTTCGACCATTTTCTGTAATAACACGCGGTTCTATTTTAAGTGTCATATTAAGTTTCCAGTCATGCAAATCATGCGAAAGTGTCATATTTAAAGATTTGAGTTTAAATCCTGAATTTTCACGAAGAGAATTATTATCAAAACGGAAAGAGTTAAATAAATCTATAAACATATTCAACGGAAAACCACCGCCATCATTATAAAAATCACCAGGTTCATTGTGAAAATACCAGTATAAAACCGAGTTTCTGGATGTTGAAGAAAATGTTAAATCCATAAACTTATGCAATCTGAAAGTGATTGAAGGTGAAAATGTTAAATAACTGTTTGTAGGTCGCAAAAAGTCATAAACAATGCTTGTATTCAAACTTGGTGCAACTGATATTCTGTTAAACCATCTGTAAAAAGTTTTTGATGGTGGAGTATACGAAAAAGACAGATTGTATGGTCCAAATTCTTTCTCAGTACGAGGAATCCATCCAGATTCTCTGTCTAAATCATATCGAGTTGCATATGAATTCAGGAAAGAAACAGAAATTCCATTCCATGAAAGTGAAAACTTCAAACTTTCATGGTAATTCTCTTCCTGATTATATGAATAACTTTGCGTTAAACTTAAACTTTTCGAGAAAAATGGAATTGAAATTGAAACAGATTCATTTATTGGACTTTTTTTCCATCTTTCACTTTCAGGGATGGTTTCATCTTTTGTTTTCTGCTGCAAACCAGTTGAAAGCGAAAGAGTTACATAAGGAAATGTAAGTCCCAAATTAACATTGTATTGTTTTAATAAAGGTGGCATGATTGCAGTAAACGAAAGTGACTGACCTATCATTTTATCAAATTCTTTGGCACTCAATACTGCTGATAATGAATTCACTGTAACACAGTTATCATCATCAAAATCGACATATTTATTTTCCCATTCTTCATTTTCCTCAATAACAACAAATTTTCTTCTGAACAATTTAATAGAAGAATTCCATGAAACCTGTGAATCACTAAAAATATCAAAATATGTAAATGGTTTAATTGAAATTTTATTTGTATTGATAATATCCTGAGATTTCGCATTATTATCAGCAAGTTTCATATTTTTTATTTCTTTCTCAGTATATCCTCCGTTTTTGGTATCATCTGAAATAAAAGGATGATCCTGCCAGACAGGAGAATAAGAAATTCCGTTAGATACATTTACAAAATTACTTCCATAAGAAAAATCACTGTTAATATTCACTGGTGTTTTTAAAGTATATAGGAATGAGCGTGCATTTTCCCATTTAAAATCATCAGATTTTTTTAAATTTGTCGAAGCATAAGACAGCTGCGATGTATAGTTTGCAGAAGCAGAATAAGTTATTTTGTAATTTATGCCTTCTTTAATTGTTGAAACTTCAGGTTTAAAAGTCAATTGAGGAATAGTAAATACAAAATCTTCAACAGTTTTGTTATCTTTTTTATCTTCTTTTTTTTCTTGGTTTACTGATTCTGAAGTTTCATTGTTATCTTCATTTTGATTTTCTTTTGCAAGTTCAGTTTCTTCTTTTTTCTTTTTTTCTTCATTTTCCTTATCAATTTGAGATTGAGATTTTAATTCATCAGGTTTATTCAATGTCATTGGGAATGAAACATTTTTTTTATTTGATGACTTGACTGGAACTGGCCACGAAAATAAAGTTCCGCTCATCGAAAGATTTACATTAGCTGGATTTATATATGACGGATAATAAAATCTTCGCTGGGGAGTGTATGAAGTCCAGATTTCGGGATAATTCTCATTATCATAATAATATACCTGTTCACCATCAACTTTCTCTTTAAATACTGTATTCTTTGTAGAAAAGTTTACAGAAGATTTAAGCGACATGGACAGACTTGAAAGATAAGGTTTAAAAAACTCAGGTAATTTTGGAGAATACGAAGCATTAATCTGCCATGTAAATGAAGAAACTTCAGAAATAGAAATATCGTCATCCTGGCTTTTTGTTGAATTCAACAAATATGAAATCCAGTCCATATTTTCACTTCGATAAGTTTTAAAATCATAACCATAGTAAGGGTCTGAATAAACAGGTAATGAAATAGACAATGTAAAAGGTTTTGATAAGTTAAAATCTAACTTTCCGCTAAATCTGAAAGGAAGATTTTGAATCCCTAGAAAAGTTGATTTATCCCAGTAGTCTTTTCCATTTTCATCAAACGGATAATAATTACCTTCAGTTTTAAAAATTGTTCTGCTGAATCCCAAATCAAGAGAAAGTGCAAATTTTGAAATATAATCATTTTTTGGATTAAGATTAATATCAAATCCTACTAATCCTCCAAGATTTGTGTACCAGTCTGCAAGAACTTTGATATATTGAGAAGAATCTCCTTTGTAATCTTCATCAAGATTATGCAGAATCAATCCTTCAAGTTTCTGTTCTTTTAAAGTTGACGGGCGCACAAAATTATAAAGACCTTTCAGAGCTTCTGAAGATGTTGAAGTTGAAGAATCAGATGAACTGGAAGATGACGAGGAAGAAGATGATGATGAATCAAGAGGTTTGCGTCCCCATACATAAGTTGTAGTCTGGATAGCATATCCTTCACGTTTTCTCGTCGAAAAAACAGGATTAAAAATCAGTTCATCTTTTGGATAATAAAAAGCAGGTAAATATAAAACCGGAATTGGCCCAACGTACAAAAGTGCATTGAAAAAGGCGAATTCTCCACCAGGCAACAAAAAGGTTCTAGTAGCATCAATTTTCCAGTGAGGATTTTCATCATCACAAAATGTTAAAGAAGAATTTTTAAAAGCAATTGTATTCTGGCTACCTTTTCCAAATAAATCTGAAAAAACAATCATTGTTGAACCGGAAGGCAAATTCAATGCGTCCGATTGTGTCTGAACTACTTTTCCACCATCAAAAATACCTTCAAGAGTGGAAGTATTCAGCAAAAGTGATGATGCATAAGTTGTTTCACCGCCGGAAGACGAAGATTTTGTAGTAATCTGCACATTTCCCTGAGCATAAAGCATTTCAGTTTTTCTGTCATAAGTAATGTTATCTGCAGAAATTTCAGATGTAGTTTCACCTTTTTGAACGGACAGTTCAACAGAGCCATCTAGCACAATCAAATCATTTCCAGTTTCTTCGCTTTTTTTATAAGAAGTCTGGCGTGCATTTTTTATCGTTATTGTTGTAATTTCTGTTTGTTGAGCAGAAAGCAGATTCTTTTGTCCCAAAAATCCAAAATTAAATAATATTAATAGAAGAAAAAAAACTTTTTTCATCAAATGAGAAAAATTACTAACTTCAACTGTTTCAAAATAATTTCTTCTATTATTATCAAATATTTTCAATCAAAGCCTCAGTTTATTTTATCTGTTTTTTTCGAGCATTTCTTTTATGAATTTTCCTGTATAGCTTTGTTCCACTGCTGCAACTTGCTCCGGCGTACCTTTTGCAATAATATTTCCGCCTCTAAATCCGCCTTCTGGTCCCAAATCAATAATATAATCAGCCTGACAGATTACATCAAGATTATGCTCAATCATCACTACTGAATTTCCCTGCTCCACCAGGCGCTGAATCACTTCCATCAAAAGTTTTACATCAGCAAAATGAAGACCTGTTGTAGGTTCATCAAGGATATACAAAGTTTTGCTTGTAGAAGGACGAGCTAGTTCATTTGCAAGTTTCACACGCTGAGCTTCTCCACCTGATAAAGTGAGTGCATTTTGACCAAGTGTAATATAACCTAATCCTACAGATTTGAGTGTTGCAAGTTTTCTATAAATATGAGGAATAGAACTGAAAAAATCGCAGGCTTCGTCAATCGACATATTCAAAACATCATTGATTGATTTTCCTTTGTATTCCACTTCGAGTGTTTCTTTATTAAATCTTTTTCCGCCGCATACTTCGCACTGAATGTAAACATCTGGCAAAAAGTTCATTTCAATTATGTTTTCACCAGCACCGCCACAAGCTTCACAGCGACCGCCTTTTACATTGAAACTGAAACGACCTTTCTGATAGCCGCGTGCTTTACTTTCCGGAAGACTTGCATATAAATCACGGATAGCATCAAAAACTCCAACATATGTTGCAGGATTTGATCTTGGAGTGCGCCCGATTGGACTTTGATCAATGTTGATTACTTTGTCCAGTGCTTCAGTTCCTTCCACACTTTCACATTTTCCAACCGGATAATTTGTTCTCATCAGTCTGTTACTCACAGCTGGATACAAAATATCGCTCATAAGAGTTGATTTTCCCGAACCTGAAACTCCTGTTATACAGGTAAAACATCCTAGCGGAATCTCAATACTCACATTTTTCAGATTGTGTTCCACAGCTCCGCTGATTTTCAGGAAGTTTCCGTTACCTTTTCGTCGTTCAGAAGGAATATCCATTTTTAAAGTTCCACTAAGATATTGCCCCGTAAGACTTTCCTTTACTTTTGCAACTTCCTCTGGAGTTCCGCAGGCAACAACTTTACCGCCATTTACACCAGCGCCTGGTCCCATATCAATAAGATAATCAGCTGTACGCAAAGTCTGTTCATCATGCTCAACAACAATCACAGAATTTCCGTTATCACGCAAATTTATAAGTGTATCGATAAGTTTTTGATTATCTCTTTGATGAAGACCAATACTCGGTTCATCCAGAATGTACATTACACCACACAAAGCAGAACCAATCTGCGTTGCAAGACGAATTCGCTGAGCTTCTCCACCAGATAAAGTTTCTGCAGCGCGTTCCATTGTCAGATAGTCAAGTCCAACATTCTTCAAAAACGTAAGACGTGAACGAATTTCTTTTACAATTCCAGCAGCAATCTGTGATTCACTATCTGAAAGTTGCAATTCATTGAAGAAATCAATTGATTCTGAAACAGAAAGAAGACAAAGCTGGTGAATATTTTTACCACCGACAGTCACTCCAAGTGCTTCTTTTCTAAGACGCTGACCGTGACAACAGCTACATTCACTCACCGTCATAAACTTTTCTTCGATACCAATTCGCTGTGCTTCGCTCCATGATTCGTTATAACGGCGTTTCATGTCATTTATAATTCCAGTCCAAGGTCTGTCGTAAGTTGAATATCCTTCACCGCTTGATTTTTCATAAATCCAGTGAAGTGTTTCATCAGGATTTCCGTTCCACAAAAAATCAAACTGTTCTTTTGAAAGATTTTTAATCGGCTCATCCAGACTGAAACCACAATGTTCTGCAATCGCAGAAAAAATACATTTGTTCCATGAAGATTCAGGATTATAAAAAGGAAAAGCCCTTTGATTAAAGCTTAATGATTTGTCTGGAATGATTTTTTCAAAATCCCATTCCATTTTTTCACCAAGACCAGTACATTCAGGACATGCCCCAAATGGATTGTTAAAAGAAAAAAGACGTGGCTGAAGGTCTGGAATGGAAATTCCGCAGTCAGGGCATGCATTTTTCTGGCTAAAAAAGATTTCCTGCTCAGTATCCGAATTTTCATCTTTTCTGGCAATAACTACAATTCCGTTTGCATTTTTCAAGGCGATTTCAATAGAATCAGCCAGACGCGAACGGATATCGTCGCTCTTTTTGATTCTGTCTACAACAATTTCGATAGTATGTTTTTTTTGTTTGTCAAGTTTGATAGAATCATCTAAATCTGTCATTACACCGTCAATTCTAGCACGAACAAAACCAGATTTTTTTGCATCTTCAATAATTTTTTGATGTTCACCTTTTTTTCCACGAATCACTGGAGATAAAACCTGCATTTTTGTGCCATTCGGCCATTCCATTACAGTATCAATAATCTGATCAACCGACTGTTCACGAATCTCTCTTCCACAATTTGGACAATGAGCGTGACCAGCTCTTGCAAACAAAAGTCTGTAAAAATCATAAATTTCTGTAATAGTTCCCACTGTAGAACGGGGATTTTTGTTTGTAGATTTTTGTTCTATAGAAATGGCAGGAGAAAGACCTTCAATGGAATCAACATCAGGTTTATCCATTCTGCCGAGAAACTGCCTTGCATAAGAAGACAAACTTTCCATATAACGGCGCTGACCTTCCGCAAAAAGAGTATCAAAAGCTAACGATGATTTTCCTGAACCAGACAGTCCCGAAATCACAACAAGTTTATTTCTGGGAAGTGTAACGTCAACATTTTTCAGATTATGTTCGCGTGCACCTTTTATAATAATTTTATCTTCCATAATCTTATATTATAGTAAAAAATTGGATTTTGAACAATGGAGTTAATGAACAGAATCAAGTAATGAACAAAAAAAGCTTTGCCGAAAAGATTATTTCAAGCAAAGCTTTTATGACCATTTTGAACTAAACGATACTAGTTAGCCTTTATGCTATTTTTTACGATTACATCGTGAGCACCGCCTTCCCTTATAGAAGCAGGACTAACGAGAGTAATCTTAGCAATTTTCTGAAGTTCTGGAATTGTAACAGCACCACAGTTACACATAGCATGAATTACTTTACTTGTTGTAAGCGTAACATTGTCATGCAAAGAACCTGCATAAGGAACATAAGAATCAACACCTTCTTCAAAGGCCATTCCTTTTTTTCCACCAAGGTCATAACGCTGCCAGTTGCGCGCACGGTTTGAACCTTCGCCCCAGTATTCTTTTACATAATTTCCATTAACAATCAGTTTGTTTGTTGGTGATTCATCAAAACGAGCAAAGTAACGACCGAGCATTACAAAATCTGCACCCATTGCCAAAGCAAGTGTAACATGATGATCATAAACAATACCACCGTCAGAACAAATCGGAATGTAAATGCCAGTTTTTTCGTAATATGCATCGCGCGCTTTTGCTACTTCAATTGTAGCTGTAGCCTGACCACGACCAATTCCTTTCTGTTCACGTGTAATACAAATTGAACCGCCACCAATACCAATTTTTACAAAATCAGCTCCAGCATCTGCCAAAAAGTTGAATCCATCAGCATCAACTACGTTTCCGGCTCCAACTTTTGCTTCCGGCCATTTTTCATGAATGTCATGCAAAGCTCTTTTCTGCCATTCTGTAAAACCTTCAGAAGAATCAAGAGTCATTACATCAACTCCAGCTGCGAGCAAAGCAGGAACTCTTTCCATATAATCACGTGTATTAATTCCAGCTCCAACAATATAACGTTTTTGATTATCCAAAAGTTCAAGAGGATGTTCCTGATGACTTGCAGCATCTTTTCTGAAAATCAAACTCAAAAGATGACCATTTTTATCAACAACAGGAAGTTGATTTACTTTTTTCTGCCAGATAATTTCGTTTGCTTCTTCCAAAGTAATTCCTTCCTGCCCCATTACAAGTGAAGAAAGCGGTGTCATATAATCTTTTACTTTTGCACCTTCAGGGCAATGTGTAATGCGGAAATCTCTATCAGTAATAATTCCAACAAGTTTTCCATTTGCAGTGCCATCTTCTGTAACTGCAACGGTAGAATGACCAGTCTTTTCAATAGCATTAACAAGTTCAGTCAAAGTCTGTTCAGGTTTAATATTAGTATCAGAAGTTACAAATCCTGCTTTATATGCCTTTACACGGGCTACCATTGCAGCCTGATTTTCAATAGTCTGAGAACCGTAAATAAATGAAATTCCACCTTCTTTGGCAAGAGCAACAGCAAGTTTGTCATCAGAAACTGCCTGCATAACAGCAGAAGTCATGGGAATGTTCATCATTAAAGGACATTTTTCGCCAGCTTTTTTGTTATAACGAACAACAGGAGTCTGCAAAGAAACATTCGCTGGAATACAATCTGGACCAGTGTAGCCAGGAACTAACAGATACTCATCAAATGTGTGTGAAGGTTCTTCAAAAATGTAAGCCATAGGTTCTCCATAAATAATAAAAAATATATTAATCTGTAATTATACATTATTATTAAATAGTGTTCAAGAGTGGTTTTTAGTATCTTATTAATTAACACATCACAGAATTTTAATCTCAGTATTGAAAAAAAAAAGAATTTATTATATGATAATTTCACTGTTTTACGGAAAATAACTGTGATTACTTCCTTGAAACCCAGGATTTAACTGGCAGAATTTCCGCTTATACAGTTTAATTTTATTATTTTAAGGGGTTCCAAAATGGCACTTACAAAAGAAACAACTTCTGCTACAGTTAAGAAGTACGGTGCAAAAGAAACTGATACAGGAAATGTAAAAGTTCAGATTGCAATTATGACACAGCGTGTTCAGCAGCTTACAGAACACACAAGAACATTCCCAAAAGATGCAAATGCTAAACGTGCTCTTTTGAAAGTTGTAGGTCAGCGTCGCAAAATGCTTCGTTATTTTGAACGCACAGACCTTGAAGGTTACCGTGCATTCATCAAAGAACTTGGATTGCGCAAGTAAATGTCATTCCCGTGTTGTGTACATGGGAATCTAAAAAATCCCGCCAGATTAAATCTAGTGGGATTTTTTTTTGCCGATTAAAAAAAGTTAGCCAATTCCAGTCCTTACAACGGTTTAAAATCTAAAACTCTAGATTGAAAATGTTAATAATAGGAACAGAATATGAACTTTATTCCACACACAAAAGAAGAATCTCTACACATAATCAAAGATTTAGTTGCCCGCTTTAAACAAAACGAAAAATCATACACAAGTGTAATCTACGATGAGTCAAATACACGAACAGATTTCATAGATAAATTTTTTGAAGCTTTGAATTGGGATGTTAGAAACGATAACGGTTTTGCAGAACGATTTCGCGAAGTTGTGCGGGAAGATAAAGTTGTAATAAACGGTCAAACAAAAGCCCCTGATTATTCATTCAGACTTGGCGGACAAAAAATTTTCTTTGTGGAAGCAAAAAAGCCATCTGTAAATATAAAAGATGACATTGCTCCAGCCTATCAACTTCGTCGCTATGCTTATACTGCAAAACTTCCACTTTCCATTTTAACTGACTTTGAAGAATTTGCTGTTTTTGATACAAAAATCAAACCAAATCCAAATGACAAAGCAAGTGCGGCTCGCATTCAATATATGCGATATGACCAATATGAAGAAAATTTTGATTATTTATGGAATACTTTTTCCAAAGAAGCAGTTCAGACTGGAAGTTTTGACCAATATTGTGAATCTGGTAAAAACAAGCGCGGAACCAGCGAAATTGATAACGAACTTTTATCTACAATAGAAAAATGGCGACTAGATTTAGCAAAAAACATAGCACTTAGAAATCCACAATTATCTTTGCGAAATTTGAATGTTGCAGTTCAAAAAATAATTGACCGCATCATCTTTTTAAGAATTGCAGAAGATAAGGATATGGAAGATTTGGAAACATTAAAAAATGCCTGTAATTCTTCTGATGCTTACAACGAACTTAAAAAAGTATTTGAAAATGCAAATGTAAAATATAATTCAGGTCTTTTTGCTTCAGAAAACTGGATAAACGAATTAATTATCGATAGTAAAGTTTTAAAAGATATTGCAAACGAACTTTATTATCCTTCTTGTCCTTATGCATGGGTAGCCCTTCCTGTAGAAGTTCTGGGCAATATTTATGAAAAGTTTTTAGGGAGCGAAATAAATTTTAAAAACGTAAAGAATGGACATACTGTAACTGTTGAAGAAAAGCCGGAAATAAAAAAAGCAGGTGGTGTTTTTTACACTCCAACTTACATTGTAAAATATATAGTTGAACAGACAATCGGAAAAAAGCTTGCAAATTGTACTCCAGAAAATGCAAGTTCAATAACAATTTGCGACCCCGCATGTGGTTCTGGTTCATTTTTAGTGGGTGCCTTTAAGTATCTATTAAACTGGTATTTAGACAAATATACGAAAAACAAAACCGAAGAAAACAAAAACTTAAAAACTGGAAAATTGATTTCTGTAAAAAATGGCATTGAATTGAGCATTCAGGAAAAAAAGAAAATTTTGACAACTCATATTTATGGAGTTGATATTGATGCGCAAGCTGTAGAAGTTACAAAACTTTCTCTTTATTTGCAGATGCTAGAAGGCGAAGGCAAACAGGAAAATTCTTTATTCCGGGAATCTGATATGCATGTTTTACCATATTTAGGCGACAACATAAAATGCGGTAACAGTTTGATTGGAAGCGATTTTTATGCCTCGCAGGATTTATCACTTTTTGAAGAAGAAGCAATGTACAAAGTGAATGCATTTGACTGGGAAAAAGAGTTTTCACAAATTTTCAAGAATGGTGGTTTTGATTGTGTGATTGGAAATCCGCCGTATGTAAATATAAATACCATGCCTGAATATCATGAGTATTTCTCTAAAAAATATTCAGAAATTCATACTGGTTATAATGATTTAATGTATTATTTTCTTTATCGTGGAATAAATTTGTTAAATAAAACTGGTATTTACGGAGTGATTACATCTAACTATTTTCTGGGAAATGAATATGCAAAAAAACTAAGATTGTTTTTAAATTCAAAAGTTACTTCGATTATTAATTTTAAAAATGCTCAAATTTTTTCAGAAGCAAGTGTCCATACAACTTTACTTTTTGCAAAAAATGAAAATACAGAAAATGAAATTAAGATTTTCACATATAGAGAAAATAAATCGCCACAAGAAGTGATATTGAATGAAAGTTATGATTTTTCTACATTAACAAAAAATGAGTTATCAGATACCTGGTTGATTGCAGATAAATCATCTACATCTATTATCAATAAAATAAATACTAATTCTGTTTTTTTAGGTGATATTGCTGAAATTGTAAAAGGTGCAGAAACTGGTAAGAATGGTATTTTTTCAGTGCCTTACAAAATAATAAAAGATAATTTAATTGAAGAAGAAATTGTGCGAAAATGTATCAAAAATAGTCATATTCATAGATATCACATTAATTCTGTTGATTTGTTCTTGATTTATTGTGATAACAATTTTTCATCAAAGAAATATCCAAATACATATAAATATTTAGAGAAATATAAAAATGAATTATCAGATAGACGAGGTCCAAAAAACAATGAATATGAATGGTGGAGACTACATCGCCCTTCTGTAAAAGAATTTCATGATGCACCGGAAAAAATAATTGTTCCTTATAGGGCGGAACATAACAGATTTGCTTACGATGATCAACAGTTTTTCAATGATGGTGGTGACATACGTGCAATCGTTATGAAAGAGAATTGTGGTTACTTGATTAAATATATACTTGCATTACTTAATTCCACATTGCTTGATTGGTATTTTGGTTTTATTGGAAAAACAAAAGGTAATTCTCGCAAATATTTTAATAAACCATTAGCCTTGATTCCAATAAAATCTGCCACACAATCCCAGCAACAAGAACTTGCAAATCTTGCAACTTTGATGATGGACGCTGTAAAAAGGCAGCAGGAAGCAAAAAGTGACCAGGAAAAAAATATCTGCAAAATGCGAATAGAAGCAATAGATGCCCAAATCAACGCAAAAGTTTATGCTTTATACGGTTTAACAGAAGATGAAGTTGCCATTGTAGAAAAATCAAAGTAAAAATAACACAAAAAACGTCGTAGACATTTCAAATCAATGTGAAAAAAAACACCTTGCAAAAAATGCAAACTAGATGTATATTAAAAAAAGGAAGTGCCAAAACTCATTTGGTCGTCTCCACGGTTTCATTAAAAGCCGCCGCAGAGTCAGCAAACTTTGGCGGCTTGTTTTTTCTCTTTTACTTGTAAATGTAAGAGAGCACTGCAAATATAGCACATACAATTGTAGCAATTCCTACCACAACTGAAAAAATCACTGAAATGATTTTTGCTTTCATTGAGGGGGTAGTACAACCCCTCAAAACGGCGAAGTCAAGGCTTTAAGCGTTAGCGTGCCTTGACTCGACGTATTGCATAGCCTCCCATTTTTTTATTTCAGCTTATCGCTGATAAAGTTAGGGAGACGCCGCAGGCATTTCAAATCAATGTGACAAAAAAAACATCTTGCAAAAAAATTGTAGTTTAGTTTTTAGTAATTGAAAAAATCTTTATAATCGATTAAAATTAGTTTTGTGAAAATTTTTCACAAGGATTCCTGGAATTCGTTGAATCACGGGTACACACAAATAAAAATTTTGGGGCGTTGCGGGGCAGCGGCGGAATGATTTTTGCCCCGCTAGAAGGGGTGGCGAGCAACGTAGTGCGAGCCAGGGGAAGGCTTTCCCCTCCTTTTATATTCTTTTTTATATTCTATATTATAATTTTTGAGAATGGCTAAGTTTTTATTTGTGTGAATCTGTGGTGAATTCCAGGCATAATTTTTTTTATTTAAGAGGAAAATATGGCTGTAGAAAGAGTTACTTACAGACTTGGTGATGCTGATCTTATCCTGGAAACTGGTAAAATCGGTAAGCAGGCTAATGGTTGTGTTTACGCTCAGTGGGGCGGAGCTGCCATTATTGCAACAATTTGTGCTTCCAGCACTGTAACAGAAGGTCAGGATTTTGTGCCTGTTACTGTTGAGTACAATGAAAAATTTTATGCTGCAGGAAAAATTCCTGGTGGTTTTGTAAAGCGTGAAGGTCGTCCTAAGGATAAGGAAATTCTGGTTAGTCGTCTTATTGACCGTCCTATGCGTCCGCTTTTTGAACCTTCTTTTGGTCATGAATTGCAGATTGTTCCTACTTGTGTTTCTGCTGATGGTGAACATACTCAGGATATTCTTGCTGTTCTTGCTGCTTCGGCTGCTACTTGTATTTCGGACATTCCTTTCCATGGTCCTGTTGCTGCATGTCGTGTTGGTTTTTTGGACGGTAAATATGTAATCAATCCTACTTTCAAGCAGATTGAAGAAGCTGATATGGAAATTGTTGTTGCTGGTACAAAAGACGGTTTTACAATGGTAGAAGGTGGTGCAAACGAAGTTTCTGAAGAAGTAATGCTTGGTGCTCTTGCAGAAGCTGAAAAATTTATTAAGGAAATGTGTCTTTTGCAGGAAGAGCTTGTAAAAAAAGCTGGAAAAGAAAAGCTTCCTTTGAATCCGCTTGATGTTACTCTTGAAAATGCTCAGGCTATTGAAGAAGAAGCTACTCCTCTTTTGAAAGAAGCTTGTTTCCAGGATGGAAAACAGAATCGTGGAATTGCGATTGCAAAAGTCCAAAATCAGCTTGCTGAAAAATATGCTGAACAGCTTTCTGACCCTATTCAGGCTAAACTTTTCTGTAATTTAATGGATGATATTCAATATAAACTTTTGCGAAAGTCTATTCTTGATGACGGTGTGCGTATTGATGGTCGTAAGTGCGATGAAATCCGCCCTATTTCCTGCGAAATCAATGTTTTGCCTATGCCTCATGGTTCTGCTTTGTTCACTCGCGGTGAAACTCAGTCTCTTGCAGTTTGTACTTTGGGTACTGCAATGGATGAACAGACTTATGATGATATTGACGGAGACAGAAGTGAACACTTTATTCTCCATTACAACTTCCCTCCATATTCTGTAGGTGAAACTGGAAAACTCACAACTGGTCGTCGTGAAATTGGTCACGGAAATCTTGCTCGCCGTTCTTTGGCTCCTATGGTTCCAAGCCGCGAAGAATTCCCATACACTATTCGTGTTGTTTCTGAAATTATGGAATCTAACGGTTCTTCTTCTCAGGCTTCTACTTGCGGTGGCTGTCTTTCTATGCTTGCAGCTGGTGTTCCTATGAAAAAAATGGTTGCTGGAATTGCAATGGGGCTTATCACTGAAGGTGAACATTATGAACGCTACAAGATTTTGAGTGATATTCTTGGTGAAGAAGATCATCTTGGTGATATGGACTTTAAAGTTGCCGGTACTGAAGATGGTATTACTGGTTTCCAGATGGATATTAAAATTCCTGGTGTTACTACTGAAATCATGAAAAATGCTTTGGAACAGGCTCGCGTTGGTCGTATGCACATTCTTGGAAAAATGAAGGAATGTATCGACAAACCGGCTCCACTTTCTCCACGTGCTCCTCAGATTCTTACTATGAAGATTCCTGTTGATAAAATTGGTGCTTTGATTGGGCCTGGCGGAAAAAATGTAAAAGCGTTGTGTACTCAGTATGGTGTTACTATCAACACTGACGATGATGGAACTGTAACAATTTACGGTAAAACTGGAATTGCCGCTGAAGCTGCTAAAAAAGCTGTAAAAGGCATTACAGAAGATCCTGAAGTTGGCACAATTTATCAGGGAACTGTTAAACGAATTATGGAATTTGGTGCGTTCATTGAAATTCTTCCTGGAAAAGAAGGTTTGTGTCACATTTCAAAACTTTCTCGTCAGCGAGTAAACAAAGTTACTGATGTTTTAAAAGAAGGTCAGGTTATTCCTGTAAAACTTCTGGAAGTAGACAAACAGGGAAGACTTAATCTTTCTTATATTGATGCATTGGAAACTAAATAAATCTTAATAAAATCTTAAAAAAATTCTGTTATCTGGTCTAACGGCATTTCGTTTTTTTTTGATTTTTTTAAAAGGCATTGTGCAGTTTTTTGCTGTACTTTGCCTTCTTTTTTTTTCTGATGTTTTGTGTTATAATTAAATTATGAATAAAATTGATATTAAATGTATTGCGCAAAAAGGTGCTGTGATTCCTCAATACAAAACAAGCGGTGCTGCTGGTGCTGATTTGTGTGCACTTTTGGAAAATTCTTTGACTATTGCAAGCGGAAAAACTGCAATTGTTCCAACCGGTCTTTTTTTTGAAATTCCTGATGGATATGAAATTCAAATTCGTCCGCGTTCGGGGCTTGCTGCAAAAAACGGAGTTACTGTTTTGAATACTCCCGGAACTATTGACAGTGATTATCGCGGTGAAATAAAAATTATTTTGATTAATCTTGGTGATGAGGATTTTGTCATCAACAGTGGCGACAGAATTGCGCAGATGATTGTTGCACCTGTCACTCAGGCTGATTTTTCATTTGTAGAAAATCTCTCTGAAACTGAGCGTGGAACTGGCGGGTTTGGTTCTACTGGGTTAAAATCTTAATCAAATGAATAATCGGGACGAAAACAAAAAAGTCTTTTCAAAAATTTCCTCTTTTTTTGATTTTCTTGAGAGAAAATGGATTAATTTTAAAACTCGTTTAAAAAATATTTTTATTGGTATCAAAAAAAGCCGTTTTTTTAGTTTTGTTTCCGCCTGTATTGATACTTTTCAAGTGAAAGTTTTCAAAAAAGGAACTCTCAAAAATCATATTCTGATAAAATATCTTTTGAAAGATTTATTTTTGTATTTTCTTGTTTCGTTTCTTTTCTTTTTTATGATTTTTTTTGTAAACCAGATTCTGCTTGATGTTGAAAAACTTCTTGCAAAATCGGCTCCTTTTAAAGATGTTATGAGAATTATGGTTTACAGTCTTCCATTTATTGTGGCTCAGTCTGCGCCATTTGCAACTTTAGTCGGTTTTTTGATGAGTTTGGGCGGAATGATGAGCAGCAATGAAATCCTGATTTTCAGAGCTTCGGGTTTTTCATTTTTTAAGATTTTACTTCCAGTTGCTTCTTTGGGACTTATCATTTCTATTGGTTCTTTTTTTGTAAATGATTATCTTTTGCCTTTGGGGCATATGAAATATAACAAACTTATGCGTGAAATTATGAATTCCACGCCATCTATCGAACTTGAATCTAACAGTGTAAAAAAAATAGATAAATCCCATGTCGTTATTGGCGATGTAGACGGTTCTTCCGTTTCTGATATCATTCTTTTTGATTCAGATAAAGATTCTGACAGAATTATTGTGGCTGGTGATTCAAAACTTATTGGTGCAAAACAGGAAGGAGTTTTGATGCAGCTTGATATGAATGATGCGCTGGTTGTTTCAATCGATAAAGATAACCGTAAAAATTTTGATGTCATGAATTCTGAAAAAACTATTTTAAACATTTTTGATACTGCAGTTTTGGGAACGACGAGCCGTTCTGCCAGAGAAATGACAACTTACGATTTAACAAAAGCTTTGAACGAGATGAAAGAAGACTACAAGTCTGACCCTTCTTTAAAAACGAGGGTAAATTTGTGGACGATGGAATATCACAAAAAATTTGCACTCCCCTTTGGTTCCATTTTCTTTGCTTTTCTTGCTTTTTCTATTGCTTTTCTTTTTGGAAAACATAATGGGCAGACTCTCGGATTGTTTTTGGGACTTATAATCTGTGTAATTTATTGGGCGATGCAGATTATGGGACAGCTTTTTGTGCAGAAAGTTGGTGCAAACGCTTTTTGGTGTATTTGGGTTCCTAATTTTGTAATAGGATTTTTTGGAATTGTCTTTTTAATCAAACTGCTGAAAAAATGAAACTTGTTGTTTATCTTTTTAAAAAAATTATTCCTCTTTTTTTTGGAGCAATGGCTTTTTTTGCACTTGTTTTAAACCTTGTTGATTTGTTTATGAATATTGCAAATTATCTTCAAAACGGATGTGCTTTAAAAGACATTTTGACGGTAATGGCAAATTATGTTCCAAAAACTATCTGGTACTCTGTTCCTGTTGCAATTCTTTTTTCCACTTCCTATGTTTTAAGTGATATGTATGCAAATAATGAAATAGAAGCACTTTTTGCTTCTGGAGTTTCGTTATTCAGATTTACTTTCCCAATTCTTTTTGTTTCTTTTCTTCTGGCCTTTGGTCTTTTTGCTTTTGAAAATAAATTTGTTGTAAAGACTTATGAAAAAAAAGTTCAGCTCCAAAATCAACTGCTTGGAAAAACAACTAATGAAAATAATTCTGATGTAATTGTTCTTTCTGATAACGGAAAAATCATTTACAAAGCAAACAGATATTATGAAGATAACAAACAGTTAAAACGAATTTATTTTATCTTCAGAGATGAAGATAAGAATCTTGAATCTATCATTTTTGCTTCACAGGCTCAGTGGAATTTTGATCAGAATGTCTGGAATCTTGACGGTGCTGTTCAGTATATTCCCGACAATCAGGGAATGAAAATTGTTCCGCTTGATTCCAATTTCACAGACAGACTTACTGAATCTTATGAAATTTTTCGAAAATCGAATATTGATGTTCAGTCTGTAACTGCAAAAGAGGCTAAAATTTATGTTGAACATTTAAAAAAAGCTGGTCTCCCATATAATGAAGAGCTTTCTGAATACTACAAAAAATATGCTTTTCCTTTTATCGTTTTTATTGTAGTATTTTTATCAATAGGTTTGACTGGAAAAACGAAAAAAAATGTACTTTTAATCAGCCTTGCTTCCTGCATAAGTGCTTCCGTTTTGTTTTATGTTTCCATGATGATTACGATGGTACTTGCAAAACACGGATATATTTCTGCATTTATGGGAGCATGGTTTCCTGTCATTTTTTTCACGATTCTGAGCATTATTTTACTCAGATACAGCAGGACATAGCGAGTAAAATTATTCCGCTTGAGTTTGCTGTGAAAAACTTATAAAAAAGGAATAAAAATGGAAAAAATATTTGATATTCATCATAAATCTTCAGACGGAAATGCAAGAACAGGAGTGCTTCATCTAGCTCATGGCGATGTACAAACTCCTGTTTTTATGCCGGTAGGAACAAACGCTACAGTTAAAGCGATGCCAAAAGATTTTCTTGAAGATATTGATTTTGAAATTATTCTTGCAAATACTTATCATCTTTTTTTAAGACCTGGTCCAGATTTAATCAAAGAAGCTGGTGGTTTACATGGATTTTCAAAATGGCAGAAAAATTTTTTGACTGATTCCGGCGGTTTTCAAGTCTTTTCTCTATCCAAACTGCGAAAAATCACTGATGAAGGAGTACGTTTTCAAAGTCATATTGATGGAAGTTACCACATGTTCACTCCAGAAAATGTTGTTTCCCATCAAGTAAAATATAATTCAGATATTCAAATGCAGCTTGATGTTTGCACTGGTGCTGGAATTTCTCAAAAAGATGCTCAAAAAGCTTTGAAAATAACAAGTGACTGGTTACTTCGTGCAAAAAAAGAATGGGAAAAAGAACGTGAAAATGGTTACAAAGGTATTTTATTTCCTATTGTACAAGGAAATTTTTTCGAAGATTTACGTCAGCAAAGCGCACAATTTGTAAACAGTCTTGATATGCCTGGAATTGCAATCGGAGGTTTGAGTGTTGGCGAAACTCCTGAAGAATTCAAGCATTTTTTGAATCACACAGTAAAATATCTTTCTGAAGATAAACCAAAATATGTTATGGGAATTGGCACTCCAGAATACATTCTTGATGCGGTACAGGCCGGTATTGATATGTTCGACTGCGTTTTGCCTACAAGAAATGCAAGAAACGGTTCATATTTTACTCACAGAGGCATGCTTTCAATTAAACAGGAAAGATGGATTCATGATTTTGGACCTGTTGACAGCGAATGTAAATGCAAAGTGTGCCAGACTTATTCAAAAGCATATCTTCGCCATCTTTTTAAAGAACAGGAAATTCTCAGTTCAATTTTGGCAAGCTATCACAATCTTTATTTCCTTCATAATATGATAAAAGAAATCAGAATTGCTATAAATGAAGACAGATTTGAAAAATATCGAAAAGATTTTCTTGAAAAATTTCATCAGGGTGTAGTATGAAAAAAATATCTGCTTTTTTAATTTCAGTTTTGCTTTTTTTTCCAGTTTTTTCTCAAGAGGTTGATGAAACTGCTCAAGTAAATCAATCAGACTCTGTTCATAATACCGTTTTAGATAATTCCGAAATGCAGGAAGCAGAATCTCAATTAACAGAAGAAGAAAAACTGAATACTGAAAAGCAGACTGACGTTGAACAAACTGAAGAATCTCAAGCAGAATCTCAAAACGAATCAGAAGAAGAAGTCAAAAAAGCTGAATCTGGTTTTGCAGAAGTGCCGCCGCCAAAACGCCCAAAACCTATAGATTCTCAAAAAGCAGAAAAAGCACGCGAAAAAGATGAAACTGAAAATGATGAAGAAAATTTTAAGAATACGATAAAGTATGGAATTCCATCAGAAATTTCTGAACTTGTGGAAAAACTGATAAAAAATGATGATCCGCGTTTTACAGAAGAACTTTATGATGTTTTCCAGGAAACAAAAAATGTAACAATTCAACTTCAGATATTAAAATATTTTACAAAACAGGAAGATCCTTGTCTTGAAGATTTTGCTGTCGAACTTATTAATGATCCTTATGATGCAAAAAAGGAACTTGTAAAATCTTGTTTTGAATACATCAGTGCGGTAAAAACTGTTCAGGCAATTCCGGCAGTACTCACACTTATAGAAACTGAAAATGAAGATTATTTTAATGACGCTATTTCTGCGATTGGTGAAATTGGAGGCTCTTCGGAAGCCGTTTTTCTTGTAGAATTACTAGACCGTGACGATTTGAGTGATGCACAGCGTCAAACTCTTATGCGAACATGCGGAAAAATGCATGCGTTAGAAACATGGGATAAAATTACTACCATTTTGGAAGATGAAGATGAAAATACTTATGTCAGAATGTACGCAGCTGAAGCAATCGGTTTGATGCAAAAAGAAGAATCAGTTCCTGTTTTGATAGAAACATTCTCTGAAACAGACCCAAATCTCAGGCAATATGTCATAAAAGGACTTTCTAATTTTCCCGAAAATGAAGATGCAAAAAACACAATCATTCAAGGAATAAGAGATGAACATTGGCGGGTTCGGCAGGAAGCTATAAAATCATGCAAAGAAATGGAAAATGTAGATGCAGTTCCATTTTTAATTTATAGAATAAAAAATGACAGCGAAAAAATAATTAAAGAAGAAAGCATTAAGACAGTTGCTTTTTTAAACACAAATGAAGGAAATGATTTCTTACTTTCGCAACTTCAGGATAAAAAAGTGGGCGATGGAACAAAAAAGAAAATCATCGAATGTCTTTTAAAAGAAAATCATGCAGGACAAAAAGAAATTCTTGCACTTGCTGAAGAATGTATCAAAGATGACAAGAAAAAAGATTTGCGCTATGCAATTGGAAAAGAGCTTGCAAAGTACGAAAATCCTGATTTTGAAAACATCTGTCTTTTATATCTTGATTCAAAAGATACAACAACAATTGGACTTGGACTTGATATTTACAAAACAAACAAATTTTCTTCTGCTCAAGAAAAAATGCGCTCCCTTTATAGTGAAAAAAAGACAAACAGCAGCATAAAATCGCGAATTCAGAAAATGCTCAATATCGAAGACAAAGACGACGAAAAAGCCAAAGAAACAAAATAGAATCCACGAGATTTTGCAGTTGAAAAAAATCTCTTTTCACTGTCTGATAATATTTTATCCCTTACACTTTTCCAAATCTTGCCAGTGGCCAGAATCTAAATACAGGTTTACCGATTATATATTTTTTGTTGATATATTGCGGTGACATCATTGAATAGTACGAAACAGACATTTTATCATCATTGCAAAGAGGTTTGAGAGTTTGTTCGTAAGAATGTCGTAAATCAAGAGAATTAAAACGATTGTCTCCCATCATAAAATAACAGTTTTCAGGGATATATTGAGGATTTCCGTTTGAATCATTTTCTGGGAAAAGAGGCATATTTCTTTCATCCAAAAGCATTTGAATATACCAGTTTAAAGTTTCAGCTTTTTGAAAATATGATTTTATCTGCTCATCATTGTTCAAAGATGAAAAATTCACTCCGGAATCAAGTAACTGAGCATAGCGCAAAACCATTTCTCCAAAAGTCAGTTTTGTCATGACATTTAAAGTAAAATTCGACTGCTGATAATAATCTCTGTTTCTGTTTTTATTTTCTATCCATGAAGTCATGAATTTTTCAAACCAGTCAAGACCACCTGTTTTGTAAATTATATTTGCCGTAATCTGCTGAACATTTCTAAACAAATCATATTCCCACAAATCTGGAGTCGTAAAATCACCAAGAAGATCATTATTTGCTTCATATTTTGAAATTTCTCTCACAATTTCACCGGCTCTTATTGATGCGGCATTCAAATCAAACTGTCTGCGTTCTTCTTCAAAATCTAGCATTTTCTGATATTCTTCTGCAGAAAGCGGAAAACTTTGAACTTTCTGTTTTTCTTTATGATGAACAGCATTTAAATTCCACGTTGCATATTTTTCATCAATTTTTGACGGAATAAAATCATCACTATCTTTTGTGCGCACATACAAAACTCCGTCCTGCATTACAAGTTGTTCACCAGGAAGACCTGTGATGCGCTTTACAAGAGGGTCAGCTTTCATTTCGCCATTTTCATCTTTATTTAGATTTACAGTCATGAGAGAAAGCATATAAACAAGCTGCGAAGTCACCGTTTTTACTTCTGATTTTCTGTCCAGACTGTAATGAGGATTTCTCAAAACAATTGTATCTCCTCTTTTATATTTTCTAAAATCTGGAAGTCCTACATCTGTCAGTGGAAATTTTGGTCCACAATCAATTTTGCTTACAAAAACACGGTCTTTAATCAAAAAAGTCGGTACCATAGATTCAGAAGGGATTTCGTAAAGCTGCAGAATAAAAATCTGGAAAATTAAAACAGTAAAGATTGACCAAACTAATGCATCAATCCAGTCAACTACTTCAAAAATTATTTTATTTAGTCCTTTGAATTTTCTTTCTGCAGGCGCAGTTTTCCAGCCTTTTACTATCAATGCATTCTTTTTTGGATAAAGTTTTCGTGAAGTTAAAAAAGAACATACAAAAATTACGAACCACAATATAACCGTAATGACATCGTAGAAGAATGGAGTTCCGTTTTTTCCTGCCCTTCGTAAAATAAATGTTATAAAAAATACATAAGGTAGGTATTCTGTCAGTTTGATTACTTTGTAAATCAACTTACCGTCAGTTTTTAATATCATTTTTAAAGAAAATAAAACAGTTAATGCACAATAAGCAATACCAATTGGGAAAGCTAAAAGTGAAATATCACATGAAAAATTAATGAGAAGAAGCGAAAATAAAACTGAAGCTCCAAGATTTATAAAAGTTGTAATTTTGTAATTTTCAAATTGTTTTGTAGTATTCATATTTTATATTATACAAAAAAAACTTTGCTTAGAAAAGAGATTTTTTTTGCGCAAGAAGTTCCATTATCCTTTTTTGAATTTTTGTAATCTCGCCTGGAGATGTAAATTTTTCTCCTTTTAAACACTGAAAAGGTGCATCCGTTTCGCAAAGAATTCTTTCTGACGGCAGATTTTTAATGCAGTCCAGAACTTTTTTATTTCCGTTAAAAACCTGTTTTCCAAAACTAAAATATCCGTTTATATTATGATTCAAAAGACTAAACGCTTCTGCTGAAGGTCCCATAAATGAATGAAAAAGAACTTCCGGCAACTGTGAAAGCTTAGTTTTATATTCAAAAAGTTTGTGATTTGCCTTTCTGCAGTGGATTACAACAGGAAGATTATTTTTAATTGCAATTTCCATTTGAATAGTAAAAATTTCTTCCTGTTTTATTTCAAAACGTTTATATTCATCGCAAAATAAATCAAATCCGCATTCACCAATAAATGAAATTTGTTTTTCTGCAACTAATTTTTCTAGAAAATCTATAGAAGAAATATTATAATTCTGAGCGTTTTGAGGATGTAAACCATAAGACTTTATAATAAAATCAGGCGAATCTTTTTGAGTTTCCCATTCCTTTTCACAATGAGCACACGAAATTCCTACAAAATCTTCTGGAAAAACACAAATTCCAAGATTCATGCAATCAGCATAATGAAAATGTGCATCAAAATTTAATTTTTTTACAAATTTTTCTAACATTTTTTTTTTATAATCCGATTATATAAATAATGACATCTTGTAAAATCATTTTCAAGATAATTTTGTGGAAAATTTCTTATTCAATACGGGAGGTAAGAAAATATGAAAACTTACACACTTAAAAGCATTGGAAAAAACACTGACTATATGACTATTCTGCGCGAAATGGAAGACGGTTTTGTTGTAAAAATTGTTCGTGATTTAGACGGCTACGAAGATGTAAAAACTGACTACATCTCAAAAGAACTTTTTGACAGCTGCATTCGCACAGGCTATTTGACAGAAATAACAGAAACTGTAAAAATTGCGGCAAATGCATAATCAAACATCAGTCAAAACTTTCTTTTGAAATCAACTGGAGAGCCTGATTTATTCTTTTTTCTTTTGAAGCAGGCTCAAGCCAGTGGATTTTCACACCTTTTTTTTCCATCATTCTAAACCATGTCTGCTGACGTTTTGAAAACTGTCTGATTGCAATAAAAAGTTGCTCAAACAGTTCATCTTTTGAAGCAATTTTTCCCTGCAAAAATAATGAACAGTAACGATATTCCAATCCTAATTTTTCAAGACGTTCCCAACTGATACCGTCCTCATGAATGGAACGAACTTCATCAATCATTCCTTCTTCAAGTCTTTCTTTTAGCCGAATAGAAATATTCTGCCAGAGTTGCTCACGGTCAATTGTAGTTCCGATGATAAAAGGATTAATTTTTGGACGATAATCTGAAGTTGTATCATTTCCTCTTTTTTTTGCTTCGATTATTTCAATTGCCTTAATAACACGCTCTTTTTCCTGCAAATCTGCTTTTACATGTAAATCAGGCTGTTCTTTTAAAAGCCGTTCGCATAAAACTTCTAATGGAGTTGATTCAAGTTCCTCATGAAGCACTTTATCTTCCTGCAAATTCACAAGCTTATAATCTCTGATAATTGCATCAAGATACATTCCAGTTCCGCCAACTACGACAGGTCTTTTTTTTCTCTTGATTATATCTTCAAACGCTTTATAAAAATCTTTTTGATAATCATAAACAGTATATTCAGCCGGCAAGTCAACTATATCAATAAGATGATAAGGAATTTGCTTTCCGTCAATGATATATTCGCATAAATCTTTTCCAGAACCAATATCAAGTCGTCTGTAAGTCTGTCTGGAATCTGCGGAAATAATCTCGCCATCCAGAGCATGAGCAACTGAAACTCCAATCGATGTTTTTCCTAAGGCTGTAGGCCCCAAAATAACAACACAATTATATGACACGGCAAACCACACATTTTAAATATTCTGATTTTGGATAGCCAAGCAAAACTGGATGATCAGGTCCTGCTCCCCTTTTTTCAAGAATCTGCACTTTTTTGTGACTGTCCATCGCTGCGTGCATAATCATATCACAGAACATTGACGATTCCATAAAATATGAACATGAACATGTTATCAAAATGCCGCCTTCTGTTAATAGCCGCATTGCCCGAAGATTAATTTCTTTGTAACCGCCGTAAGCTTTTTCTATCATTTTTGCTGATTTTGTAAAAGCAGGAGGATCAAGAATGATTACATCAAATTTTTTCTTTTCTGCTTCGTAAGTTTTAAGCAAATCAAAAACATCCGCACAAACTGCTTTCATTACTTTTTTTTGATGATTCATCTGAATATTGTGATTTACAATTTCCACTGCTTCTGGCGAAATATCAACAGAAATTACCTCTTTTGCTCCAGCCATTGCAGCATTTAATCCGAAAGCACCTGTGTGTGTAAAAGTGTCAAGAACTCGTTTTCCTTTGCAGAATTTTGCTGCCACCTGCCGATTAAATTTCTGATCCAAAAAATATCCAGTTTTTTGACCATTCATCAAGTCGACATCTAGTTTTATACCGTTCTCGATTATTGTGATTTTTGTTTCAAATTCTTTTCCAATCCAACCTGAAACAAGAGGCAAACCTTCTTTTTCGCGAACAGAAAGATCACTTCGTTCAAAAATTCCGTTTGGTCTGCAAACTTTTTCCAATGCATTCAAAAGCTGATTTCTAAATATTTCACAGGAAAGTGAAAGAAACTGAACTACAAGAAATACTCTGCTCTGTTCATCACAAAAACGCTCGCAGATAAATCCTGGAATTAAATCAGCTTCTGCAAAAACCAGACGATAAGAATCTTCTCTTGTAAAATAATCTTTTCTCATTTTGTATGCATTAGAAATTTTTGATTCCCAATAAGCATCAGTATTTTCACAAATTTTATCGGCATGCTGATTATCAAAAATTCTGACAGTTATTTTTGATTTTTTATTTAAAACTCCTGTTCCAAGAAAACCGCCAGCTTTTGTATAAACTTCAACAATTTTTCCGTCTTCAACAGAACATTCATTCAATTCTTCATTTTTCCATTCACTTTTTTCATCACTTTTATGTTTAAAATGTGAAATTTCATTATCAAAAACCCATGGAAATCCCTGTAAAATTTCTTTTTCTTCTTTTGATTTCAAAAAAACACGTGGAAATAAATTAGTACTCATAAAATGAATTATATTCTTTTTTTACAAAAAAAACCACTAGAATTGAAATAGTTTTTATTTTATAATAATTATATGCTTTTTATTTTTGATATGGGTGGTGTTGTTACTACCACTTTTGACATGCAAGTGATTTTCAATAAACTGAATACCACAAAAGACGATTTTTTTAACATTTGTAATCAACATAATGATAATATTTGGAATAAACTCGAAACTGGCAACATTTCTACTGTAGAATTTTGGAAAACTTTTAATTCCCGTGTAGAAGCTTTGCAGCGTAATCTTTTTGATGGATTTTTAAAAATTGGTGGAAAAGTAAAATCTAGTCACGAAGTGCAGATTCAAAATATTCCAAAAGTTGAAATGGATTTGTTCAGACTTTTCTTTAATCCAAAAATTAATGAAAAAACTTGTGAACTTATAAAAAATCTGAGGAAAAATCACAGAGTTGTGTGCGGCACAAACACAATTCAAAGCCATTGGGAAAATCACATGGAACGCGGAGATTATGCTTTTTTTGATAAAACTTATGCTTCAAATAAAATCAACTGCGCAAAACCAAATCCACATTTTTTCGAACTGATTTTGGAAGCCGAAAATTATAAACCGGAAGAAACTTTCTTTGTAGATGATAAACAGAAAAATATTGATGCAGCAAAATCTTTGGGAATAAATACAGAACTGATGACAACCCCTGAAGAACTTTACAAAAACTGGAAAAAATATTTTTAGGCTGTTTTTTTTTGGTAAATTATCTACCCCAAAAAATAAAGTCTAAATCAAAATTACTCTGTTATAATCTCTTTTTTTTTGCTATAATCAAAATATGACATATCTTGCAAAAATTGGTGAGCTTACTTTAAAAGGCTCAAATTTAAAAGAATTTGAAAATCTGCTTGTACAGAATACAAAAAAATATTTATCAGGCTTGAATGTAAAAGTTGAACTTCGAGCCGGCCGGCTTTACATTGACTGCGATGAAAATGATTCTCAGCGTGTTGAATTCTGTTTAAATCATCTTTTGGGAATTACAGGATGGGCAAAAACAACTGTCTGTGAAAAATCTCTTGAAGGCATCAGCAAAGCTGTTTTTTCTCTTGCGCAACAAGAAGTTCAAAGAGGCTGCAAAACTTTTAAAATTGATGCACGACGCGCTGACAAAAGTTTTCCTTTAAATTCTTATCAGATTTGCTGTGAAGCTGCTGGTGATGTTGAATCTATAATGAAGGTTGATGTTCACAATCCAGACACTACAATTTTTGTAGAAGTGCGTGAAAAAGTTTTTGTTTATGTTGATTCAAATACTGGTTGCAGAGGTCTTCCTGTAGGTTCAAGCGGTAAAGGACTTTTACTTTTAAGCGGTGGACTTGATTCTCCTGTTGCAGGTTACAGAATGTTACGACGCGGTATGAAAATTGAATGCTGTTATTTTCATTCTTATCCTTATACTTCTGAAGAAGCAAAACAAAAGGTTGTAACACTTGCTCAAAAACTCAGCAATTATGGCATTACAACTTATTTGAATGTAATTCCTTTTACGGATGTGCAGATGAAAATCAAGGAAAAAGCTCCTGAAGCATGGTCCACTTTGATGCTTCGTGTCTGCATGATGAAAGTTGCAAATCGTCTTGCAAAACGTTGTAAGGCAAAATGTATTATTACTGGTGAAAGTGTTGGTCAGGTTGCAAGTCAAACAATCGAGAATATGACTGTAACCGAACATTTTGCTGAACTTCCACTTTTGCGTCCTCTTTGTGGCATGGACAAAGAAGAAATAATTAAGGATTCATATTTTATTGACACCTATGCAACTTCTATTTTGCCATATGAAGACTGCTGTGTTCTTTTCAGTCCTCGCCATCCAGTTTTGCGTGGAACTCCACAAATGGCACAAGAAATTTATGATTCTTTGGAAATTGATGATTTAATAGAAGAATCTTACAAAAAAAGGGAAATTATTAAGCTTACCGTAAATCAGGAACCTCAGGTAAAAGCCGATGAAGGTTGTGTTGAAGACCGCAGAGAATAATTTTTTAAAAATTTCTTTTGAAAATTTTTATCTGAAATAAGGATTTTTATGACAAGTGATGATAAAAAACTGATTTATAATCTTCTCAAAACAGCTGATTCATGTTATTACGGTTACACTCGTGAAGTTTTTAACCAGGAATATGTTTTTTCTGATGATAAAAAAACAGAAACAATCAAAATAAAAGATTCAAATGACATTTCAGAAGAAAAAAATCATATTCAGCAGAATATTCATGAAAATGAAAAAGCAAATGGACTTACACTTGAAAGTTTGAATGAAAAAATGCTTCGTTGTACAAGATGTGTTTTAGCTCGTACTCGAAATAATGTTGTTCCTGGAATGGGAGTTATAAATCCACTTGTTCTTGTGATTGGAGAAGGTCCAGGTCATGATGAAGATATTCAAGGTCTTCCGTTTGTTGGAAAAGCTGGAATTCTTTTGGATAAAATGCTCAATGCCATCGATTTGGACAGAAATAAAAACTGCTATATCGCAAATGTCGTTAAATGCCGACCGCCTGAAAACAGAAATCCTTCACCTCAAGAAATGGACGCATGTTTTTCTTTTTTGCAGACTCAAATTCACATTTTGAAACCAAAAATGATTCTCTGCATGGGAAAAATCGCTATCGAAAAACTGATGAACCAAAGTATTTCCATCACACAAAGTCACGGACAGTTTTTTGAATATAACGGCATCCCTGTAATGCCAACGTATCATCCTAGTGCACTTTTGAGAAACACAGATCTAAAACGTCCTGCATGGGAAGACTTAAAAAAATTTAAAGCAAAACTAAAGGAATTTATCTGAATCAGCTTATGCTCTATCTGGAAATAATTTTAAATCTTCCTGTGAATCAGGGATTTACATATTCATACATTTCTCCAGAAAATGAAAAACCGGAACTTGTTCCTCAGATTGGAAAACGTGCTGAAATCATGTTCGGAAATAAAAAAACAGAAGGATTTATCATCAATATTTTTGATAAACTTCCGCCGAACTGTCCTGTTGAAGAATCAAAAATAAAATCGGTAAAGCGAATTATCGATAAGCAACCGCTATTTGGAGAAGAGCTTATTGAAATGGCAAAATGGATTTCTCATTATTATTTATGCACGCTCGGAGAAGCCGTTTTTTCTATGATTCCATCTGGAAGACGAGATGTAAGCGCAGGCGGTTTCAGTTTTGAACAAGATTTTTCTGAAGAAGTGCAGAATGAACTTTCCGATGAACAAAAACTTTGCGTAAATGAAATCTCAAATAATCCTACCGGTTTTCACTATATTTATGGTCCCACTGGAACTGGAAAAACAGAAGTTTTTTTATCACTTGCAAAAAAAATGATTGATGATGGAAAAGGGGTTATTTATCTTGTGCCTGAAATTGGACTTACAGGACAAGTCGCAAAAGATGTTGCAAAAAGATTTAATAACAATTGTGCAATTTTACATTCAGGTCTGACCCCTTCTCAAAGGCTCAGCGAATGGCACAGGATTATGAACAGAGAAGCCCGCATAGTAATCGGTGCCCGTTCCGCAATTTTTGCACCAGTTGTAAATCTTGGACTTGTGATAATCGATGAAGAACATGACGGTTCTTATAAATCAGGAAATAATCCACGCTATCATGCAAGACAAGTTGCTATGCACCGCTGTTCTAAACTGAACATTCCGCTTGTAATGGGAAGTGCAACTCCTTCTGTTGAAGCCTGGTATGGAATGAAAAAAGGTACAATCATAAAACATTCGCTGACAAAAAGACTTGCAGGCGGCGAAATGCCCAAAATTGCATGCATTGATTTGACAAAATATCAATCAGAAAACTGTATTTCAAAACCTTTGGAAGAAAGCATTAAAAAATCACTGGAAAACGGACATCAATCAATTTTGTTTTTAAACAGACGAGGATTTACACATTTTTTCAGATGCAATTCCTGCGGCTATGAAATTGTCTGCAAAAATTGTTCTGTTCCACTCACCTATCACAAAAACGAAAATCGTCTGCGCTGTCATTACTGCAACTGGTCTGTTTTTCCCCCTCAAAGCTGCCCGAAATGCGGTTCTATGGATATTGGAACTTCTGGTTTTGGAACTGAGTTTATAGAAGCTGAAACAAAAGCAAAATTTCCAAACGCAAAAATTGTCCGCCTCGATACTGATGCATTGAAAAATAAAGATGAATTATTAACGACTCTTGAAGATTTCAAAAATCACAAATATGACATTCTTCTTGGTACTCAAATGGTGGCTAAAGGACTGAATTTTCCTAATCTGGAACTTGTGGGCGTTATTCTAGCTGATGCAGGACTTCACATGCCTGATTTCCGGGCTGGTGAACGAACTTTTTCCCTGATTACTCAAGTTGCCGGGCGCGCAGGAAGATATTTTCCAAACGGAAAAGTTTTTGTCCAGACTTACAGCCCTAATCATGAACCAGTTTTATTTGCATGCCAGAATAAAATAGAAAATTTCTATGAATATGAGATTCGGCAAAGACAAATGCTTGATTTTCCGCCTTTCACACGTCTTTTAAGAATTGTTTTCAGAAGTTTTAACAAACAACTAGCGGCAGAAACTTCAAATGATGCTGCAAAAATTCTCAGTCAAAATATTCCGCGCGGTGTGGAAATCATTGGTCCAGCTGAATGTCCAATCGAAAAACTTAATTCATCATGGCGGTATCAGATTCTTTTAAAAGGAAATTCAATTCTGCCTCTTCAAAATGCAGCCAGAAAACTTTTATTTGATTATTCGCATAATCATAATGTCTATATTGAATACGACGTTGACCCTGTAAGTTTATTATAATAACCGCAATTTTGATTTCAAGAAAATTTTGAGACTAAACATGACGTCTTATTCCATCAAATTTGATATCATACAAAAACAAACCTGTCGGCGGAGCCGTAACTCCAGCTTTTGTTCTGTCTTTTGAATCAAGAATTTTTTGCATAGAATCAAGCGACTGGTTATTTTTATCAAGATTTACAAGTGTGCCTGTTAATGTGCGCACCATTTTCCACAAAAATGCATTTGCCTCTATCTGAAAAACAAGGAGATTATTTCCCCAAATATCTTTTTGTAGAAAAAAGAAAGCATCATCTATATATCTGTTTGTAGAAACACTTTCATCACCGCTTGCTGCAAATGATGCACAGTCAAGTTCTCCTCGAAGGCACCCGGCAAAATGATTTAACCGTTCAAGATTTGGTTCATACTTTTTTATGTGCCATGTAAATCTGGAATTGTTTGCAGGAGTTTGTGGTTCATAAGCAATAAAATAACGGTAAACTCGACTTGTAGCCGATTTTCGAGCATTAAAATCATCATCAACTTTTTTTGATTCGAGAATTCTGATATCTGATGGAAGAAACGCATTCAAAGCTGGAACAAAGTTTTCAGCCGGCATTTTTTCAATCGGTGAATAAAAATTTGCAGCCTGACCGAGCGCATGGACTCCGCTGTCAGTGCGTCCCGAACCATAAAGCGGAATATGAGATTTATGGATTTTAAACAACGCTTTTTCGATTTCACCTTGCACCGTTCTGAAAGCTTCGTCACCGCTTTCATTATCCTGACGCTGCCAGCCGCAAAAATCAGTTCCGTCGTAAGAAACTTTCAGTAAAATATTCTGCATATCAAACCCGACTTTATATAATTTTCAAAAATTGGATAAACAATAAAAATAAAACTAAAAGTTTTCATCATTTACGAGCTTTGAAAGATTATCATAAAGATTTCTTGCATGCTCGAGTAATGGACCAGGCTTATTTTTCGAAGATTTTCCAAGTCCGAAAATTCTTGCAATTGCAGTTTTTGATTCACTTAATTTTTTTAATCGCAACTGAATATCTTCCTGCTGACCGTATTTATATTCCAAAAGACCACAAAGATAAATAACTCCATCCCAACCATAATTTTTATCCATGTCAGGTCCCATATTTGAAAGAGTAGAACTTTTTTCTTCTTTTGTAGTTTCTGCAATCACAGCCTGCTGATAAAAAAACAAGGCTTTACTATAAAACATTTTTGAAATCAGATCATAATTATGATTTGCACAACGCGTATTTATATCTTTTGTAAGCCATGCAAGTCGCAGTGACAAAATTGCCTGTTTCATAGTAGGCAGCATATATGATCCAAAATCATCATAAGTCATCAAAGCAAGATAATACATTGCAGCACCATCAAAAAGTGTACGTTCTTTTTTTAAGTTAAAATAAGGAAAAATTGTTTCGCACGCCTGTTTTCGTTTATCTGAATGTTCAAAAAGTTTATCAGAATCTTCCTGTGTAATTTTTTCTTTAAAATCATTCCAAAAAAGTGAAGTATAGCAGAATGGACATGTTCCAATTTCATAAATCAAAGGATAAATTAAACCGTATTTGGCAGAAGGCTCAAAATTTCTGTGAAGTTCATCAGTAAGAGAGCCTGCAATCATTCTTCCGTTTCCGCTTCGCATTATTTCACGTTCAAAAGATTTATTGCAAACTGGACAGGTACATTTATCTTTTGACCAATAAGAAATTCCAACCTGTTTTTTTTCAGTTCCTTTTTTTGTTGTTGCTGCCATTTTTACCCCACTTATCCGTTTATTATAATTTTTCTATCATATCTGCCAATGTTGCATTTTATTTACTTTAATTATTCTTTATTAATCTTTCTTAAATTCCATAAAAAAAATCAAACACATTCGATTATCACAAAAGCAATTGCAAATTCTTTTTCATGACTTAATGAAACTAGAACTTTGCACGCACCACAACGATTTTCCAGAATATTTTTTGCATTATTCTGAATGTTTAATGTCGGCTTTCCGTCTTGGTCATTTGTGACAAAGACATCTTTTAAATTAAAACCTGTAATTCCAGTTCCTAATGCCTTGGAAAAAGCTTCTTTTGCTGCAAATCTAGCCGCATAATGTTCGCACTTAGCATTTAAACTTCCGTTTTCCATTATTTCCTGCGGATTAAAAAATCGTTTTATAAATTCTTCATTTTTAACCCATTTTTCAAAGCGGCTTACTTTTGTAATGTCTGTGCCAATTCCATAAATCATTAAACCACATCCCATAATCAATCAATAGACTATCATTCAAATGGCTGAATTTGCGCCGTTAGAGTTTATCTGGAGTTTCTTACGAAACTTTTTTGATTAAGTTCTATTTTATTGTGTGTCATTTTCACTGACACTGTTTTCGTTTTCATTTTGAATCATGCTGTTTACAGCACCTTCAACTTTTGAAAGCATTAAATCTTTATGTTCTATGTCCTTTTCCTTATTTTCACTTTTTAGCTTTTCATCTGCAGGTTCAAAAACTTGTGCATCATCATTTTGATTTTCGTCATTTATTTCCAGCTTTTCAATCTGTTTTCTTGAAATTTTCAAATTAATCTTATCAAAAGATTTTGAAAGCAGTTCAAACTTTTTGGGATAATTAACTTTTACTGGAATAGAATAAATGCCTTCATCTTTTATAGAAGAACAATCGAGCTGAACAAAATTTTCACCTGGCTCATAAGGTTCCAAATCAGGCATAGTACCTTTAAGTGTAATATTTATTTTTGGAATATTAGAAACTATTTCAAAATCATCACCTAAATTCACAATTTTTACAGGATTATTTTCAAACTGTTTTTCATATCCCAAAGCAGAAATTATCACAGTTGCTTTTGCAGGATTTTCGTCTTCTATTTTAAAATTTTTGCTCACCTGCAGAAAATCACATTCGGTAGAAAAAGTGTTTTTGGCGTTCGAAACATTGATTTTTGTTGTATCAATATGTGAAATTTTATCCAACACTGATTTTGCACCTGAAATTTCAATAAATGAAGGAGTCATTTCTATAGAAGAAATTGTATATCCATGCGCAACTTCACCAACGACGGAAGG
>CAMEET010000006.1 GCA_945915085.1 uncultured Treponema sp.
AATTATTTGTTGAAGACAATTTTTGAGAAACTTTCAAAACCATCGTACCAGATATTAAAATCATGTCCGCCTGGTTTTGTAACCCATTCATAGTTTTTGCCTTCAACAAATTTGTCACACAGTGTTGTAAGATCTTTTGTTGCAGCTGTTGCAGAATTTAATGCTGTACCATCTTCTGTACCGCAAATATTATAGAAGTAATTTACATCATAATCAGCAAATTTTTCTTTTAAGTTTTCTGCTGTTTTTGCTGCTTCGTAAGAAGTTGGAGCTGCTGAGAAAGCACCGAACCAACTTATAATATCAAGACATTCATTGATACCGATGTTGATTGTCTGCATACCACCCATTGAAAGCCCAGCCATTGCTCTGTCATTTCTGTCAGTAGATGCATTATATTCTTTTTCCATAAAAGGAATTAAGTCATTTCGTAATTCTGAACCAAATGAATAGAAAGCTTTATGATTAGAGAAATCACAATTACTGAAGTTTGCATTTGAACGACCATTTGGAGTTACTACGATGAAAGGTTTTACTTCACCTTCTGCAATTTTTTTGTCCAAATATTTTTTGATTCTAGAAGAATTATTTGTCATGCCCCATTCATTTTCATTTCCACCTACACCATGCATAAGATAAAGAACTGGATATTTTTTTGAAGTATCAGCTTTATCGAATCCTGCAGGAAGATAAACAAAAGCAGGTTTTTGAGTTGCCTCTGTGCCTCCATTTTCATAATCTTTTGAAGCATAAGTAATCTTTCTTATTTCACCTGATTCTGAATTTGAAAATGTACACCCTATTCCTACCATAGAAAGAGCAGCTACCGAAAACAATGCTAACATTACTTTTTTAAGTTTCATTTTACACCTCGTTTTTTTATTTTTTATACTAAATAACGATTTTAGGAAATCCATTTCGATATGATTGAATTGTAAAGTGGAATACTCAAAAAAGATATAGGGATTTTTTTGTATTATTTGGATATAAGTGATATAATTCTGAAATGCATTTTTTCGATTTTCATTCACATTTAGATTGGTATGAACAGGATTGTAGTGATAATTTTCTTTATGATGGGATTTTTTCACAATTGGAAAGATTTTCGGGGACAATTATTTCTGCTTCCTGCAGTGAAAACTCTTTTTATGAAAATTTGAAAATATGTGAAAAATCTAAAGCTTTGGGTATTTTTTATAATCAAAATGGATTACCAAAAATAATTCCGACTTTTGGAATTCATCCTAAAGATATTTTGAATGGATCTGATAATCTGCAAGATTATGACAGGCTTTGCGAACAGTCAAAAATAATCGGCGAAATCGGAATGGATTTTTGCTGGTACAAAGAGGCAGACTGCAATCAACAGGAAAAAGTTCTGCGTTATTTTTTGGAACATTGTCATAATCATGAAAAATATTGTGTAATCCACACGAAAGATGCAGAAAAGCAGATTTGTGATATTTTAACTGATTATCCAAACGCCAAACCAATAATTCATTGGTACAATGGACCTGAAAATGTGTATAAAGAATTTATCAAACGTGGTTATTTACAGACTTTTGGCTGTGAAACAATCCGTTCCAATCATATTCAATCGCTTCTTCTGCAGACTCCGCGAGATTTAATTTTGGCCGAAACGGATAATCCTGATGCTGAACCATGGCTTGGCGGAACTAATAATTCTATCTATTTAATAGAAGAAATTTATCAAAATATAGCAAAAATTTTGAATATGAATTTTGAAAATTGTGCTGAAATGATTAATAAAAACTCAAAACGCGTTTTAGTGGAAAGCGGATTTTATTGCTTTAATAAAATGAAGTAAAAATTTACACAAATTTTACAATTTCTTTATTTTCTTTTTATGAAAAAACAATCATATTAATATTATGATTATGAATTTTTTTGGTCAATTATTTGGATTTGCAGGCTCATTGTGTTTATTGCTTTTTGGAATGAACATGCTCTCGAACGGAATTCAAAAAGGTGCTGGAAGCGGTCTGCAAAAACTTTTGTCCAAAATCACAGGAAACAGAATCAAAGCTGTGTTAACAGGAATTGGAGTAACGGCTATAATTCAATCTAGCGGTGCTACAACTGTAATGGTGGTCAGTTTTGTAAACGCAGAAATTCTAACTCTCGAGCAGGCAATCGGAGTTATTTTTGGCGCGAATATCGGGACAACTGTTACAGCATGGATAGTTTCACTTTTCGGTTTTAGTTTTTCCATAAGTGCCGCTGCTGTTCCTCTTTTTGGTTTCGGCTTCATTCTCAAATATTTCAAAAAATTTAAAATTCATAATTTTGCTGATTGTTTTATGGGGTTTGCCCTTCTTTTTATGGGACTTGGACTTTTAAAAGAAAGTATTGCGATTGAAGGTCAAACTACAAGAATTCTTGCTGCAATTTCGAACTGGGGTGTATTTGGAATTCTGATTGGTGTATTCATTGGAGTTTTTGTAACAGCTTTGATTCATTCATCGTCTGCCATGACTGCAATAGTTTTGACTATGGCGGCAAACAATTCTTTGAGTTGGGAACTGAGTGCAGCCATCATTTTGGGAAGTAACATCGGTTCTACGATTGACGCAATTATGTCTTCTATAAACGCTTCCACAAATGCACGGCGAACTGCTTTCGTTCACGTTGCGTTCAATCTGACTGGAACACTGCTTGCTTTATGCTTTTTTAAGCCATTTTTAAATCTTATCGATTTGATTGTTCCTGGAACTCCAAATCAAAACATCACAACTCACATTTCTATGCTCCACACTGTATTTAATATTTGTGCCACGTTTATTTTCCTGCCTTTTGTAAACCAGATTGCTGCAATTTCTCGCAAAGTGATTTTGGATTCTCCTGAACATGATGATTTGCATTATAAAATTCCTGCTATTTTACCTTTTTCTCATGCTAGTGCTGATATTTATGGAATGCAGATTCAAAGAGAGATTTCCAAAATGGCTGCAAAAGTAATGGAAATGTTTGATAGTATTATAAATTCTCTTACTCAGAAAGATGATGTTGAAAATCAGACTGTCATAATCGAAAATCTGGAAAATTATATTGATGAAATGGATGATTCCATCACCGATTTCCTGCAGAAATGTTACCGTCTGCCTACTGCAAATAACAATGACAGAAAACATTTTTCCAAACTTATGCATATAACAGAAGCCTTGGAGAATTTGAGTGATGAATGCTGTTCGATAATGCACACACTTGAAAAATATCTGAATAAATCTGAAAAAGTTTATTCTGATAAGCGGATTAAAGAATTGTCTGAATATCTTGAACTTGTACGTGTATTTTTTGAACAAATCATTACATTTTTTACGCTCAGTTTTAATCAAAAAGAACTTTCCAAAGATGAACAGAAAAGCCTGAATCAATTTGAACAGAAAATAGACGACATCAAAAAAGATTATAAAAAATCTTCGCGCAAACGCATAGAAAACGGCGGTGATGTAAAATCTGAACTTCAATACATCGACATGATCAAAAAAATCGAACGCGCCGGTGATTGTGTTTTTTCTATTCTTAATTAGATTATATTGTACTGAAAATTGTATCCAGAAGTTTATCGATATCAATCGGTTTTGCAATATGTCCGTTCATTCCTACGCTCAGCGATTTTTGTTTATCTTCATCCATGATATTTTGTAAAAGAATTCCTGATTTCTGACTTTTTCGTTTTTGATTTGACCTTCAGATGTAAAAATTTCGTTTTCCACCTACTTAATTGCACGCCCTACTACAAAAGCCATGATATGATTGTTTTGTTCATCTTCAAAAAGAAAATAAAGTGTTCGAATGTATTCATTTGTGATTGGCGAAAAAAAATTGATTTCAATTCGTGATTTTCCAGACTTATATGAATCAATCAAATATTGACAAATGACTTTTTCAACTTTTGTCCCCATAAGCATAGAACAGTTAATTTTAGGACCATAGCAAATGTCAACATATTCATCATAAGAAAAAGGAGATGTGAGTCCTGCAATTTTGGTGTAGTTTATTCCGTCAGAACCAATAATATCCTGCTGGATAAGCCCTTCTGTGACATCAAACTCGTAGGCATATTTCGCATTGCTTGTCATGGCTTTCAGTATTATTTCTGCTTGCAAAGATATCCTTTTTTCTGAACTTTTTCTGAACATCTAGGATTTTGTGAACTCAAATAATGAGCTGAAAACTACTCTTTATAATATAATGCACAGTCAGGCAGATATCAAGTTTTTTTATATCATTTGCAATTTTTTCTTGACCTTCTAATGTTTTTTTTATTACATTATTTATATAATGAAGATAAAGCAGAATTGTTTTGGTCTTTTTTTTGGATTGTTTTTGCTGCTTACTGGTTGTAGTTCCACAAAGAAAGTACGAGAAAATACATGGAAATTTCTAGAACAGAATAACGAATCTATACATTATTATAATTATTATGATGAATTTCGAGCTCCAACTGAAAGTGAAATTCAAGACGAAAATTTGGTTGAGGAAAAAAGGAAATTTTTGTTTTTAAGACTTTACAATCCTCATTCTTCTTTTAATATTGGAAGTAATTTACTCCAAAAAGGTATCGAAATCACTGAAATTCATGACACAAGTGGAAGTCACCTTTCCATTGGATTTGATTTAACTGACAATTTTTATGGTCTTACTTTATATGCCAAACCAAACCTAAAAATTGAACACTGCACTGACACTTCAACAAATGAATATATGAAATCCTGCAATCCAAAAAAATCTCTGCAGACAACTTATGCTTTGGAAGTTTCGCAAAATGAATATGATACAGCTTATGCATGGGTTAAACGAAAAGCTGAGTTAGAAACCGCACACTATGATGTTAGTGAAAATTTTAAAATTGCCGGTGCTCTTTTGAGTTCAAATCCAAATTCTAAGAAAACCGATAAACCTCTGACTCAAGAAGAGGAATTTGCGGAATTTGAAAAGATGAATAAATTTGTTTGTTCCACTTTTATTTGTCATGTTCTTTACAGTTCTGTAGATGATATACGGAATTATATGAATGAAAATCTCATTGATCCTGATTACACTACTCCAACCGATGTAATTTCTATGCCGGGAGTCAAGCAGCTTTTTACATCTAACTGGAACGATTTTAATATTGCGGCTCAAAATTTTGCACAGATGAATCCGATTTTTCTTGATTATCTTTAGTTTTTCGACAACAGGTCAAATGTCAAGTTTTGCATTTTTTGGGCATTTTTTTGGGTGGCTTTTTACTTCGCAAAAATAAATCTGTATAATCTTTTTTCTTTGTCTTTTCGGGATATTTTTATTATCTTTTAGAATATGAACAAAGTTATAAAAGAAAGTTTAAACGTTCTCCTTGTGATAATTGCTGCCATTTTGATGGCTGTCAATATTAATACATTTGTATATACAGCAGGATTGCTCCCGGGTGGTTTTACTGGAATTGTTTTACTTATTCAAAATATTTTTCTGAAATATCTGAATATTAAAATTCCATACAGTTTGTTTCTGTGGATTCTAAATCTGTGGCCTGCGTTGATTTGTCTTAAAAATATTGGCAAGCGTTTTACAATTTTATCTATTCTGATGATTATAATTTCTGGTCTTGCTACGGATTTTATTCCAGGATTTTTTGTGACTGATGATATTCTGCTTTGCGCAATTTTCGGTGGAATCATCAACGGAATTTCGATCTGTCTGTGTCTTTTTGTGGGTGCTACGAGTGGCGGAACGGATTTTATTTCGATTTATTTTTCTGAAAAAAAAGGAATAAGTGCCTGGAATTATATTTTTGCTGGAAACTGCATTTTGCTTGGTATTTTTGGACTTCTTTTTGGCTGGACAAAAGCGTTGTATTCGATTATTTTTCAATTTGCAACGACTCAAATCATCAACACTCTTTACAAACGATATCAAAAATCTACGTTGTTTATCATTTCTGAACAATGGGAAGAAATCACTAGAATGATAAAACTTACTACAAATCATAATGCAACGATTTTTACAGGAAAAGGAAGCTATCAGGGTGCTGAACGAAAAATGATTTACACGATTGTGGGAAAAGATCAGGAAGCAAAACTTGTACATGAAATTATGAAAATTGACCCAAAAGCGTTTGTCAATGTTCTGGAGACAAAAGCACTTTTGGGTAACTTCAATATGCAAAAGTTATAATACGCTGCAAAAAGAGCCTGCAAAAACTACAGTTTTATGTGAACCAAGTTTTGCAGCGATTTTGCATTAGTTTTGCATCTTATCAGTTTTTAGAATTTTAAAACGGTGACTGTTTTTGGTGGAAGTGTTACTTTTCCGTCCAATTTGATGTTCGAAATGGTATATGATGCCTGTTCTGGCTTACGCAATTCGCACACTTTTTGATTTGTTGCAGAATCGCCACCACAAAGACCTTTATTTCCATCTTTTGTATCAACAGCTTCAGTTTGAACTACAGGTTTTGCTTTTCCACTTGCAGCCTGCATCAATGCTTTTTCACAATCACCTGAAATAGCTTGACCATTTTCATCTGTCAGATTCAAAGTCTGCTCTTCTTCTGACGCATTCACAATTTTTAGAATAACTTTTCCGTCATCATCAGAAACTGCCGAAACATAAAGTTTTTGTTCGCGAAGTTTTTTATCCTGACCGTCCAACTGCAAAAATTTTGTTCCTGCATAATCTGAAAAGATTTTTTGAACATAATAATTTGGGGTGTAAACAACACTTTCCTGATTGAACCAGATTAAATCTGGAGTCCACTGCGAATGTCCGATTCTATTAAAAAGCGGTGCATAAGAAGCAAGTTTTACTACATCACCATTTTTTTCCATGCCTGTCATCATTGCAGCTTCAGCCAGAGCAGATTCAATAGAATTTGTCAGGTTTAAATCATGAGCCGCATATTCTCCAGCAAAAACAGCAACATCACGAGGATAATTATCATAAAAATCAACATTTTGATAGAGCCAATCTGGAGCAACATAATAATGTTCGTCAACTGCATAACAGAAATTTGGATTTGATTTTGCATTATCACGGTAGAACTTCCAGCCAATGTCATAAATTTCATTCTGAACAAAAGGTCCTGCTGTTCCCAAAAGTTTCATCTGCGGATAAACATTATGAATTGCCTCTTCAAATGCTTTGTAACGAGGTGCAACATCAACATGTTTACTTTCCCACTGCTCGTTTCCAATTGCAATCATTTCCAGATTAAAGCTTTGTGGATGACCCATTTTTGCGCGAAGACTTCCCCATTTTGTGTTCACATCGCCGTTTGCAAATTCTATTAAATCGAGTGCGTCCTGAACATATTCCTGGAATTCTTCTGAATCTACAGGAACTGTCTGATAAGAACGGAACTGACAGGCAACTCCAATGTTTAAAACAGGAAGAGCTTTGCATTGTCTTTTTTCTGAAGAAAGAAGTTCACACAAAACAAAATATTCATAAAAACCAATTCCATAACTCTGCATATAATGACAATCTGAAGTTTCCCACGCTTTAATTGCATTTCCGCCCTGAGTTGCCCACAAATTCGGCTTGATCTTTCTGTCTTTCAAATCACCTACAGTTTTTTTCCATTCATAACGATGAAGAAGACTTGTTCCTTCTACAATACATCCACCAGGGAATCTTAAAAAGGCAGGATTCAGGTTTTTCAATGCTTCAAACAAATCTTTTCTGAAAATGCCTGCAACTGCATCCTGAGGGATAAGGGAAATCAAATCAAACTCATAACTGCCTTCTTTTGAAAGATGCATTTCAAATCTTGCGCCAGAAACATCTTCCTGTGCTGTCAACTGAGCTTTGTAAAGATGCCATTCTTTTGATTCACAATTTCCAATCATCTGATTATAACCATCTGGCTCAGTGATAAACTGGAGTGCAACAGAAGTCTGTGCATAGGTTTTTCCATCTTTTGTGATTAAAACCTGCACTTCGCCTTCTTTATAAAAAACTTCACGTGCATAGAAACTTAAGTTGTAAATTTCGCCTTTTTTGAGCGAAATACCGTCGTAAGCTTTGTTGTAAAATCCTTCGCCGGGTTTTTCTGCGGTAAATCTAAGATAATGCGGATTATTTTCGCTCACAGCCATATTCATGGAGATTTCCAGATTCTGCGGTTTTCCGTCTGTTGATCCCCATGCATAAAGATTATCTTCCGCCATCACATAATTTCTGACAACACCTTTTGTTTTGACAGCTTCGAAAGAACGGTTTTCAAGCATTTCTGCATAAAGTCCGCCGTCGGCAGCACAATTTATATCTTCAAAAAAGAGTCCCACCATATCTTTTGTAATATTTCTGGCAATTTTTTCATTTGAAAGTTTTAATACATTTTCTGACATAGTCTTTTTTTTAAAGTGTCTATTATTTTAGACAGTTTTAGAATTCCTCCGTTTCAGAATATTAATTAAATCTTATTACATAGATTTGAATTTGTCTATAAGATATAATTCTTAGAACATTTCATTTTAATTTTGTGTTTTAGTTCTACACTTTCACATCTTTCACACAGGGCACATCTTTCTATAGCAAAATCTCCCGAAAACATATATAATAAATAAAATTTCAGTTTTTCAAATTTTAATCTTGAGTTTAAAACTCTTGAGTTTAAAACTGCAGGATACATTATTAACAGCCGGCTTCCTGATATGAACGGAATTGAGGTTAGAAGAAGTTATTCAAACATTACAGGACTTTTTTGAAAAATGACAGAAAATCGGAACTCCACATGGGAAAATCTTCATCAGACTGCTTTGAAAGCTCCTCAATCAAGCGGAGTTTATTTGTGGCATAATGAAAATGATGTTGTCATTTATGTAGGCAAAGCAAAAAATCTGAAAAATCGGTTAAGTTCATATTTTTCCGGAAAACGAACGCTAAAAACTAAACTTCTTGTTGCTCATGCAAAATGGATTGAATACATCACAACAAATAATGAGTATGAAGCTTTGATTTTGGAAAATAATTTAATCAAAAAGTATTCTCCGCGTTATAATATCAGCCTGAAAGACGGAAAATCATATCCTGTTTTGAGAATCACAAATGAAGATTTTCCAAAAGTTTTCAGAACTAGACGCATTTTACAGGACGGTTCAACATATTTTGGTCCATTCCCTGATGTAAATGCCCTCGATTTTTTTCTGGAATCAATCTACAAACTTTATCCTATCCGCCACTGCAGGTTAATGAGAAACAGGGACACACCTTGTCTTTATTATCACATGAATCAATGCAAAGGTCCATGCTGTAAAAAGATTTCAAAAGACGAATACAACATTTACATCGAAGAGATTAAGCATTTGCTGCAGGGAAATAGTTCAGAAGCTGTTCAGAAAATGACAGATGAAATGAAGGACGCGGCAAAAAAACTGAATTTTGAAAAAGCTGCACGTTTGCGCGATGGAATTAAAGCTCTGCAAGTTCTTCAAAATCAAAATATTGTGGAAACTTTTGATTCGGAAGACAGAGATTACATTGCCTATGCAAGCGAAGGTGAACTTGTAAGTTTTACTGTTTTAAAATTCAGGAACGGAAAACTTTTGGGTAGAGAAAATTTCCGTGCTGAATCATTAAATGATGATGAAGATTTAATTGGCGAGTTTATGGCCTGTTATTACGAAGAAAAAAATGCAATTCCTCCAACTGTTTTCATTCCTCAAACTTCTGAATATGAACATATAGCAAAATGGTTGAAAGAAGCTATGAATTGTGAATCTCAGCTTATTCAGGTTAGCACAGCAGATTCTATAGCTAGAGATATTGCAGCTATTCAGATGGCAAAACACAATGCAAAAGAAGATATTGTGCGCAGACTTCGTGACCGCGGTGATATTCCAGCAATGCAGGAACTTAAAGAAAAACTAAATCTTGATGTTCTTCCAATTAGAATTGAAGGTTTTGATATAGCACATATCGGTGGAAAATGGCCTGTCGCATCTCTTATCAGTTTTTATAATGGAAATCCTGACAAAAAGAATTACCGTTATTTCAGATTGAAAACAACAGATGGATTAATCGATGATTTTGCAAGTATGAAGGAAGCTGTAAGCAGACGATATTCGCGTCTTTTGAATGAACAAAGTGATTTGCCTGATTTAATATTGATTGATGGTGGAATCGGACAGGTAAATGCAGTTGAAGAAATACTGAATTCACTGGGACTTGATATTCCTGTAGCCGGACTTGCAAAACGTGATGAGGAAATCTACCTTCCAGGTAACAGTACGCCAATATGTCTGCCAAAAAGAAGTGATGCTTTGAGACTTTTACAGCGCGTTCGAGATGAAACTCACCGCTTTGCGACAAGCAGAAATCAGGCATTGCGCACAAAAGAAAATGTTAAATCAATCTTTTTGGAAATTGATGGAATCGGAGAAAAACGTGCTGTTATTTTGCAAAAAGAATTTACGACAGTTGAAAATCTTGCTTTGTCTTCAGCAGAAAAAATATCTGAAGTCCTAAAAATCAGCATTTCTGAAGCTCAGACAGTTTTGAATCAGGCAATAGAATTAAACAAAATCAGGAGTCAGAAAAAAGACGTGCAAAGGCTTTCACTTGGTGCTGCCGGCACAACAAAAGAAAAAGCTGCAGAAGCAACATATATCAGTAATCTTGCAGATTTAGCTTTGCAGGCGGCAGAAAGTGAACCAGATTATGGAAAAGAAGATGACAATAGTGGTTCATAAGGTGCAAAACATTTTTTAAACCTGCGACTCAGTTTTGCATATTTCAAATTTCCCATTTAAAATCACCCGTTTGTAATTAAAAAAGAAGCACATTTTTTTCCAGCACAAACAGATATTCTGAAACGTAGAGTTCGCGGTTTTGCAGATTGCGGCTTCCTCGGAATGTGTTGTATGGAATTGCGACGGTTTTAAGGTTTCCGTATTTCTGGAGCATTTTTGACATTTCTTCAAAACTTATGAAACCTTCTGAATTGTAAGAGATAATTACATATTTTGCACAAAGATTTGCGATGATTTCTTCCATTGATTGCAGAGCAGTCGCTGATTTGTTGAAAGCGGAATGGTTCCAATCTTGAGTAATACCGCTGACTTTGCTTATTTCCACATCGATTTTATTTTTCAAAATCAAATTCAGCATAAAATAATTTGAGCCGTAAGGATGTTGATTATATGGCGGATCAAGATATGCGATATCAAGATTTTTTAATTCTTTGGAAAGTTCAACAGCATCTTTTTGATAAATTTCCACTTCCGATTCAAAATTGCTGAAAACAGGCTCTTTCAGTTCTATTTTTCCAAGAATTCGTAAAAGTGAATTTTTTGCATTTGCTCCAAAACAGCCGATACCAGTTTTTTTATCTTTATAAAATCCTTTAAAAACTCCACTTGTATTCACATGAATAGAAGCTTCTGTCAAAAGTGGAGCCAAAAAGTATTTTTTTAGATTTTCATCCTGTACAATTTCATCAATGTAATGACGGTAACTGTCTATTAAAATTGCATTTTGATGTGTGTAAAAAACGCGCTCATCTTTTTGAATATTTTCATCATCTTTTGGAGCGTAATTTCCAGTAATTATTCCTTCAACTGGATTTTCGAATGCAAGCGATTTTATCTGATTTCTGAAAAAATCACACTGCTCTTTTGGGTAATCTTTTTTGTCTGTCAAATAACAGCTATTGATAACGCGTGAATAATTTTCCAAATCATTTGTAATCAGTTTTGAAGAATGTTTTTTCATCATTCTTGCAACAATTCCCGAACCCGAAAAGAAATCAGCACAGACCATTTTCTGTTTTCCGATTTTCTTTTCGATCTCGAGAATTTCTTTTTCTATGTTTCCAAGAAGACTTCTTTTATTTCCTATATAAGTGATAATCTGAGTCGTAAGAAATTCGTTGTTTTCTTGTCTATCCATAGAATTAATTTTCCTGTTTTTCTAATTTTTGTTTTCAGTTCTTCTGTTTTTTTGTTCTTCTGTTCTGCAAAATGATTTTTCGCGCCTTTTTTTTGCATTATTTTTCAGGAATCAAATAAACAGATGCGAAATTTTGAGTATCAAGATATTTTTGTGCTGCAGTCTGCAAATTTTCTGGTGTAATCCAGCTGATTATTTTTTCAATATCGTTTGAAACCCATTGTGGTTCCATATCATAAACAAGTTCCCTCGAAATTCTATAATACCACCACGAATTTTCAAAAAGGTTCACTTCCCTGTTTCGTCTGAAAGATTCTTTAATCTTATCAACATAAACAGAATCAATAGGTGCAGACTGCAGAAGTTTAATCTGATTTACAACTTCATCTGTAAGTTCTTTCACTCGAGATGGTTCACACCCAAAAGAAATTTCTGTCATGTAAGTGCGTTCTTCATTTCCTTTGATATGAGATTTTACACTAATTCCATAAGAACCACTTTTATCTTCGCGGATTACTTCACGCAAACGGATATCCAAAAGCATTTCCAAAAAGGTAATTTCAAGACTATCTTTATAGCTTTTTTCTACATCATCTTGAGCAGGAAGTTTACCTGTAAATGCAAGATATGTTTCGCCATGGTCGCCAATTCCTTTCTGAACAGTTTCAGAAACTCTTCCTTCTGGTACAGACCAGTTTTTATATTCAAATTCTTCGTAATCATCAGAAGTCTGAAGATTTCCAAAATAATAACAACAATTATCAATCAATTTTTTTTCATCAAAATCACCGACAAAAATAAAAGTAAAATCAGCAGGATTTCCAAAACGTTCACGATAAACTCGTTCTGCTGTTTCTGGATTTAATTGATTGTATTGATTCATGTCAAAAACAGAATGATACGGATTGTTTTTTCCATAAAGAATTTCGTTGATTGCTTTATAATACCAATCGGTCGATTTGCTTCCAAAAGCCTGTGCCATTGCATAGTAATTTTGAGAAACTGTCTGCCAGCTTTCTGGAGTAAACTTTGGATTTGCAAAGAACTGACAGATAATCTGGAAAAGTGTTTCCATTTCTGAAGGTTTGCATGAACCTGAAAGATTTTCGCTGGTTGTATTTATGGAAATATTTACATCAATTTGTGATGACTGAAGTTTTTTTACAATCTGATTAAAAGTCAACTCGCCAATTCCAGAATAAATCATATAATTTACAGCTGCATTTGCATTTGGAGCATCATTGGGATTAAGTTTATATGAACCGCCTTTACTGTCAACATACATGTACATGTAATTCCGCTCAAAATCAGTCTTTTTTGTGATGATTTTTATGCCGTTTTCCAAAACATATTCATTTACACCAAGATTTTTGTTATTTTTTGTTGATGAAATTTTTGCCTTTTTTGCAGGTTTTTTCATAATTTCTTTATCATAATCATCATCTGTGTATGCTTGAATTTCAGAATTTTTATAATCTTTCCATATAGAATTGATTTCTTCCTGCGACGGAATATTTTCTTTTGGAGATGTAATTACAAGCATGTCTGTTGCCCTGTCGCCAAAAGCTTTAATCGCACATGCATTCACTTTTTCTATCGTGATTTTTGGAAGAACTTCTTTATAAAGATTTAAAATTGTTTCTTCAGAAGGAACCGCCACCCCTGTAAGTACGTGATTTGTAATCTGATTTGCATATGTCGAATTATAGATTTTGTCTCTGTTCTGGAAACTGAGTTCGGCTTTGTTCAAAAGTGATTCTTTTTCTCTGTCCAGTTCGGTTTGAGTTACACCATAATCAACAAATCTATCAATATTATCCAGAAAAGATTTTAAAGAATCTTCAAACATATCAGATTTTGGCACGAAATAAGCATAATTGTCACAAGAGGAATTTGTGAGACTTACTATAGACATTCCTGCCTGATACCATTTTCCATCTGGCGAACTGGAAATTTCTTGCATCCTGATATTAAAAATGTTATTTGCAATTTCTTTTGTCAGCTGAAGTTCAATATCGTCATTTGTTTTGACTGTTTTGTGATTTTTATCCTGACTAAACAAAAATACATTTATGTAAGGCTGTTCCACATCTTGCATCACAGTAAGATTTTTTTCTGTACGCAAAGGAATGTTGAACTTTGGAAGTTCAGTTTTTTGCTGTGATTTTGGAATTTCATTCAGTGTATTTTTGATTGCATTTTCTACAGTCTGAGGGTCTGCATCTCCAACAACTATGACACTCATAAATTCCGGGCGGTACCATTTTTCATAAAAATCAACGATTCTTTGACGTGGCACTGTTTTAATTACATTCATTTTGCCGATTGGAAGGCGTTCTGCGAAAACAGAATCTTTGAGAAGAATATCGCATTGTTTTTCTGAAATGCGTCCCTGCAAAGTTTGACGAAGTCTCCATTCTTCAGTAACAACACCGCGTTCTTTTTCAATTTCTTCATCTTCAAAAGTGATGGCACTTGCCCAATCTTTTAAAATCAAAAGCGCAGTTTCCAAAAGTTCAGGATTGTCGGAAGGAATTTCGAGCATGTAAACAGTCTCTTCAAAATTTGTGTAAGCATTCAAATCTGCTCCAAAATTCATACCATTTTTTTCAAAAAAATCAATAATCGTCGATTTTTCAAAATGTTCAGTTCCGTTAAATGCCATGTGCTCTACAAAATGAGCAACTCCTTTCTGGTCATCCTCTTCCATAGCAGAACCAGCTTTCACTACAAGTCGAAGCGAAATTCTGTTTGCCGGAATTGCATTTTTTTTGATAAAATATGACATTTCATTATCAAGAATTCCTTTTGTTACAGAAGAATCGAAAGGAATCTGCGTTTCCTGATGATTTTGACTTTTTGTATTGTTTGAAACACAAGATGTAAAAGTCAAAGCCGCAAAAAGCTGGCAGAATAAAATCATCTGCAAGGTAAAAATTACTTTTTTAACAAGATTTTTTTTCATTTATAACTCCATTTTTTATAACTCGTCACCGATATCAGTGATTAATTACAGTATATTATTTTGATGATGTCATTTCAAGATTTGAAATAGACTTGAGGATAGACAAATTTGCAGTGAAATTTGCGAATAGTTTTGCATTTAAACTTGCGGATAGACTTGCCCGGAACATTGCCGAACAAGTTTTTTTACTTTCCTGTCACAAAGTGTGTAATGTATTCTCTTATCAGTGAATTAACTTTCCATCCTGAATATTCCACTTTGTCTCTCTGGACAAAATAAGCTTTTGCTTTTTCTGGATCAGCAAGTTTAATCAATTCTGAAAGTTTTCCGCCTTCATCAGGATTATATTTGTTGATTCCATTTGCTTTCTGGTTGAACTGAGATACATCCATTCCAAGATTATCACAAAATTCTTTTATCTTATTATCCTGCTCATCTTTTGCATATTTTGTGATTAAGTCACTCAAAGAAAAATCATCATCAACATTTAACTTTCCTGTCTGAATATCACTTATAATATTCTTTGCAAGTCTTTGATGTTCAGAACTTAATTTTGCAAATTCTGAATACAATTCTTCTAGAGCTTTCTTTGATTCTTCACTTCCTTCTCCAGTTGCTTTAAGACTATCAATATAAACTTTAAAGAATTTCTGGAGATATGCTTCATCAATTTTGTCCATGTGATTTTCAACAAGATGAATATCAAGTTCAAATGGTGGAATTGAATTTCCTGATGAACCTGTACCAGATCCACCTTTACCAACTTCTACATATCTTTGAGTTAATGAATCAAAGCCACTTTTAGGAACTCCAAAAGATACACTTTCCTTGTAAGTTGCAGTAGTTCCATCTCCAACCGGGATTGATTCTTTTTCTGGTGTTCCAATTTCTGATTCTTCTACGAAATACGAATCCTTGCCCCAAATGAACCCCTGCACTTTTGCTGCATCAAGATATGCATTAAACTTATTGTAAAGTTTCACAAATTTAGCCTGTACAGCTTCATCATCTGGCAATCTGGAAAAATCTGGAATACCGGCTTTTGTAAACAAATCTTGAATTTCTGAGTAAGTTTCTTCCATTTTTTTAAGATTGCCGGGAAGTTTATTTACAAATACGCCTTGAGTATTTTCTCCAGAATATGTTCGAACAGCATCTTCAACATTTTTTTTCATAATATGAGGCTTTCTGTAGAAATGAATAATTCCGTGACGTTTTTCATTTCCTAAAATGCGATTTGTTCTGCTCATAGCCTGGATTAAGTTTTCATAATCCAAAATCTTATCCATGTAGAGAACATTTACATATTTTGAATCAAACCCAGTAAGCATCTGATTTACGACTATGAGAAGATTTAGATACTGTTCTTTCTTAAGATTTTTGAAAGTTTCCTTATGCGCAAGTCTCCAACTTACATTTGTTTTCATTTGGTCATAAGTTTCCAATGTAAACTTTTCTGTTTTATAGAAATTCTGATTGTAATCTGAAATTATTTCTTTTAGAGCAATTTCTTTTTCTGCTCCACAAGGTCCATCGGTAGAAGGATCAACTAAAACAGTTACTTTCAGATTTGGAGCTTTATTTTTGAAAATCTTGTAATATGCGAAAGCCTGCTCGATAGAACTTGTTGCAAGAATACCATGAAATTTTCCGCCAACAGTAACATTGTTCCAGTTCTTTACGATGTCATGAACAACAGCCTGCCTGTATTCGTTCGCTTCCTTAGTATCACCAGTAAAATTAGAAGAAGGAATTTCCTTCTCAATTTCTATCATTGTCTTTTCATTCAAATATGATTGGAAACACTTTGTAAGAGATTCATCTGCATAGATTTTATCTTCATCATTTGTTCCACATGCTCTGTAACCTGCTGCTTTTCTGACTTCGTAATCGTCATTTAAAAGCTTCATGCAAGGGTCAAAGCCTAAAACATTGCCATCATGAATTCCGTTGGCAATTGTATATGTCGCATCTTTGAATTCATCACCGAAAACATCGGCAGTTGTAAATTCAGCAGAGCCAGAATCATCTTTTGAATAAATCACTTTTTTGTTTTCTTCAAAAATTGGTGTTCCAGTAAAACCAAAAAGTAAAGCATGCGGAAAAGATGTTTTTATTACTGAAAGCATTGTTCCAAAAGTATCACGATGAGCTTCATCAACAATAATTACAATTTTCTTTTTGTTGATTTCTTCAAAATCTTTCTTGTTCTTATCATTTGGAACAAGGTTACTCATTTTTTGAATGGAAGTAACAATAAGTTTTGTATTAACTCCCGGCGTATTCTTATCAGATAAAAGACGCTGCCACAATTTTCCTGTATTTGCAGTATCCTGAACATCCATAGTGTCATCACTAAAGTTTTTATATTCAATAAAAGTTTGTGAACCAAGTTCAATTCTGTCTAAAAGAAAAACTACTTTATCGCAAAGACCTTCTTCGCTGATAATCTGAGCAGTTTTGAAAGAAGTCATTGTCTTTCCAGAACCTGTTGTATTCCAGATATAGCCACCAGTCTGAATACCATATTCCCATTTATCTTTATGACTGCTGACTTTATTTCTGATAGCACGAACAGCATTAAACTGATAACTTCGCAATACTTTTAGAGTATCATCAGTTTTATCTGGGACTGTGTAAAATCCAATAATTTCGTGAGCCATAGGAATATAAAGGAATTTGTGTATAAATTCTTCCCATTCCAAAACTTCTATGTTTTTTTCCTTTGCCCATTTAAATGCAAATTTTTCGTTAAACTTTGTGTATTCTCCGGGATTTGCAAAATATCGAGTTTCTTCGGGAGTCATTGCAACAAAGATTTGAACAAAACTAAAGAATCCAGAATAAATCCCTTCACTATGATAAAGTCGCAGCTGATTAAAAGCTGCCTGCCATGGAATATCACTTCGTTTTAATTCCAGATGATAAAGCGGCATACCGTTTATAAGGAGCATTAAGTCTCCACGGCGGTCACGGTCCATAGAAGTTTTTCGTTCAAAAATCGGTTGTTCTGCAATCTGAAAAACAGTTTCACCATCCTGAATTTTTCTGCGGTCATAAATTTCAAGATATACAGTTTTATTGAAGAATTCCTTATCGGCTTTATTTTTACGGACTAAATCAATTTGTCTTGAATTTATAATTCTGTTTATTTCACATGGAGTTTTTCCACGGATTTTTAAAAGCAAATCATCAATTTCTTCCTGATTAAGAGGAACATTATTAAGATCTTTTCGATTATGTTCAAAAATAATATTTGCCCAGTTTTGAATGAGCTCAGCTTCTGTAGGATATTTTAAAACGGAAGGATAACTAGCCCCGCCTTTCCAGCCACAAGCCTGTAATTTTTCTACTACATCATTTTCAAAATCTGCTTCTATTGTGTATTTTTTTGACATAAAAAATTCCTCAACTATTGTAAGATTTCCCAAAATCCACCGTTATCCGCACCATTACGATAGATATATTTTTCCTTTTGCAATTCTGCAATCATTTTCTTAACAGTTGTATGTCCTGTACCAAGCAATTTTTCTAATTCTTCGATAGTAACATACTTATTATCACTTATAGCATTTATTATTTTCTGACACTTTTCTGGCCACTTTTCTGGCCACTTTTCTGGCCACTTTTGTAATTTCAGGCCATTTTTTTCAAAATCCTTATTTTTAACTTCATTTTCTACATTAGTTTCAATACCAAAATTTAAATTTTTGATGATTGCAGTAAATGAAAATGGTGTCGATTTAAATACAGGAAGATTTTCTTCCCTATAGTTTGGAGCAAATTTTACTGCAGCCAGAATCTTTCTAAAACCACTTCCACGTCGTTCCATAAAATCCATGCGATTCATCAAATCTGCAATTACTGGATTTCGTCTTGTGGAAATGATGTTTTCTAAGTCCTGATTTTGAACAGGAACACCATCATACATTCCACCAGGATTTTGGATTTCTATTCTGTCATCAAATATATCAATATGAATTTCACTTCCAAGAACACCATAATCACGATGGACAAGTGCATTTACCATTGCTTCATGTATTGCACGCTCTGGAAAGTTCTCTTTTTCAATTCGGGAATCTGCCGTTTTGTACCATATTTTCTGATTATGCAATTTTATAAAACTTTCACTATCCGTCAGTAAATGCAAAATATTTCCGCTAAACTCTTTGTCATCTATTGCATCAACAGAACTCGGTGCCTTTGAAAGTCCATTCCATCTGGTACAGAAAATTCTTGACTGTCTGAATGGACTAACATCTGTAAACAACGCTCCAGTATTTGTAAGGTATCCATCTTTTGTAATAAGACCAAACGATAAATAATCTCCAGATTCAAGATGATTTCCTGTTTTGTTAAAATAAACTGATTCCAAAAGTGTAAAACTAAAATCTTTTGCTTTATGTTCTGATTTTAAAGTATCCCAAGTTCGGTTAGTGCCTTTTAGAATAAGCTCATGTAAAATAGGAGTATCAGCTTGAACACTTGAAGAACCAGCACGAATAAAAGTGATTTTAGTAGAATTTTCTATAAGATAATAAGGAGTATTTAAGCCTCCCATAATCTTCAGAACAAGAACCTCTTCATTGTTTTCTGTAACATCTGGTTCAAGAATGAATTCTGGAATAGGAGAAACTCTGTCTTTTATGCAGGCTGTAATAAATTCTATTTCTTTTTGCATATCTGCAATTGGTTTATGAGTTCTTGTTTCATCATCAATACCAAAAACAAGCATACCCCCAATGCCATTAGCAAAGGCACACACACTTTTGAGCCAACTTTTTGTTTTTAAATGTTCCACTTCTCTTTTAAAGTCACATTCCGTATGTCCAAGTCTATAATTATTAAGCAAAGAGTACTCCCTTTTTTACACAAACATCTTGCCAAGCAATGTGTTTTTTATAGTTTTTAATCTTTCCACAACATCATTCTCAAAGTCTGCTTCTATAGTGTATTTTTTTGACATAAGAAACTTCCTGTTCCAAATTCTTTTTTAATATTGTTTGGGCATTTTTTATAAAGTTCAGAAATCTTTTTGTAAAACGAAGCCTGCATGTCAGCATCATTTTTCATCATTTTTTGAAGACAGAAAATAAAAGCACCAATCTTTGTTCCGTCAATTTGTAATGCTCTCATATCCTGTGTAATGGCAGGGGTAGAATTAAAGTTAGAAAACAAAATCTTTCTATGGTGAGCACATTGATTTCTTAAATCTGCTAATGACTTTATAACAGATTTGATTTCTGTTTTAGTAAAACCAAAATATTTGCCAACTTTATCCAGATACTTTACTTTATCAATATTACAAAACAGTTTTGAAATCTTACCAAAAGAAACAATTTCAACCATCTTCCATGCAGGCGGTGCTTCGTAAATATCTTTACCGTTCACATCCTGTCCTATAACAGTTATTCCTGCATTCTTAAAATCTTTTTCACATTCAACCAAAGTCTGAGTATGAAAAGATGAATTTTTAAAGTTCGATGAATCCAGATAAAAGAAAGGATCCTGTTTATCATTTGAAACAATATAAGCAAAAGCTGTTCGAAAAGAAACTTCCGCCCACGAAAGTGCTTCCATTAAAATTGAACGTAATTCTCTGTCCAGATTATAAAGAGTAACAACATCTTCAAATGTCAGCCCTGTAAAATCATCTTTTACAGAAACAAGAGAATTTGCATAATGGCAGAAGCGGTAATAATTTACACGACGCAATATATTTTCTGCTTCATTCTTATCTGCAACAGTCATGTTACGGCTTTCAAGAATAGAAACCTGTGTAGTTACAGTTGTGGCGGGCTTTGCCCATGTCGAAGGTTTCCTTATCATATACCATCCTTTATAAATACTATCAGGGCAAAAAAAAGTCCTCCCGGTGTAGTGCAATAAAAGCACTACGGTGGAAGGCACTGTTATTATTAAGATAACACTAAAATGCCCCCAAGTCAATATTTTTGTAGTTTTTTAGTAGTTTTTAATATTTTTACATCCTTATAAAATATTTTCTACAGAAGAGATTTATTTTAACTCTTCTTCTAATTTGCAAATCAAAGCATCTCTTTTCTGTATAAATTCTTCATCTGTATATTTTAAATAGAATCTATTTTTATCTGTAATTCTATTAGGATTACAGCATAAATTAAAATAATACTCTGCAATTTCTCTGGTAACTGCTATTGTATAAATAATGCACCGTATCTTTTCATTTTTGATATCTTCAGGCATTTCATCAATTGCTACATAACACATCAGAAATTGCATTAATTCCTTCAAACATTTATCTTCAGTTGCAAAAAAAGATTCTTTGCCTTTTTCAGAAAGGTAATACTTTCCAAGAATATCAATTTTTCCCATCTTCTTTCACCTTTCATTGAACTGTCTAAAAAGTATCGTCATGCTGAATTTAGTTCAGCATCTACACTCTGATTAGAATTTATTATCCTCACCCTGACAGGGTATGTTTCGTTTTTTTCTACACAAACATCTTGCCAAGCAATGTGTTTTTTATAGTTTTTAGTTTTTCTATTTTTTTTGCCTGGGTGGAAATTAGATTATCTAAGCTATTAAAATAGAGAGCGATTTTTTCTTGTTCCCTATTATTCGGCATTAAAACTTTTGTATTAAAAACCTGTTGTTTAGAAACACTCGGAATATTAGCGGACTGCTGACTTTTTATAAAATCATCTTGTTGCTGCTTCAATATGTGATATAAAAAAATCCAATTTGAGGAATCTTTTACCCCTAATGAATAACAACTATTTCCTGCCCAATAATTAGAAGCACATTTATTTACAAATCCAGCATTTGCTCCCCTTGCACTTATAATTACTTTACATCCTTCTTCATTATATTCATCATAGTATCCAGTATTTGAAATACCACCATTATAAACTGGATACGGAGCACCTTTTCTCTGTTTAGTTTGTATAACAAACTCTCCAATTGAAATTGAACAAAAATCCCCCAACTTCTTTTCCACCCACTCATCCGTAAAACCTTTAAATCTGATTTCGGGAACTTGGCTTCCTTTTTTGGGGAACATTTTTTGCAACATACTTTTTTTTAGTGCTACTAGTTTGTCATATTCTTTTTGTGTTGAAGTTATGAGGGTATCTATTTTAGAGAATAATTCTCCGATTTTGGTTTGTTCTGCTTTATTCGGATATTTTACAGAAGTCTTCTGAACATTTGTTTTAGAAATAGAAGTAACTTTAGTTCCCTGCATATATGGAATTAGTTGATTATGGTAAGCAGGACTATTTATAAAATAACCAAGATATTTTTCTTGAAATTGTAATTTTGGACGTGCTACAAAAGTATGCAATCCTGCCAATACATTTTCATTTTCAAGATCTGTAATCTCAACAGCCTTTCCACATGTTTCATCTTCTGCAGTATCCGCAAATACAATGTCTCCATTCTTTAAGAAATTCTTTGAATCAACTTTTACATTATCAGGAATAAATGGAAAGTCATCCTTCTTTACACTAAGAATAGAATTATATTTAATTAGAATATCACCGTAATGAACATTCTTTGTTGATGTTTTTTCAGAGGTAAGTTCAGCACGTGAAAAAGTATTGTTTGAAACTGAAGTATCAAAAACCTCTTTATAATTCTTCTCTTCCCATTCTTCATCAAATCCGTTAAATCTTATTTGAGGTGTATTAGTCATTTTTCAAAACCTCCCAATGTCCATTTTTTCTTGCACCAATACGAGAAATTAATCCATTTTCCCGCAGTTTTTTTAATGTTCTGCTTATGGTAGGTTCAGAAAATCCTGTTTTAGCCACAAGGTTTGGTATGGTGATTTTAGGGTTATTTTTTATTTCTGAAAAAATTAAGTTTTCCGTTTCAGAAAAACTTATCCTATCATTTATCCTATCATTTATCCTATCATTTATCCTATCATTTATCCTATCATCTTGGACAATTAAACTGTCATCTTGTGTAGTTTCACTATCATAATTCACATTCGGGAATGTAATAGTAAAACCCCAGTGTTCGCTTAAAAACACAGGTTTTTTTTCATAAGAACTGTATGCGTCAAGTATCTTTTTGAATCCGCTGCCACGACGCTCCATGTAGTTCAGGCGGCTGAAAATATCAGCAAGCACAGGATTCCTTCGCATTGAAGGAATGGCACGCAAGTTTTTACCTTCCAAAGTTGAGCCGTCCATCATTCCTCCGGGAGAAAAGATTTCAAGACGGTCATCAAACATATCAATATGAACTTTGCTGCCAAGTTCCAGATAATTACGATGTATAAGAGCGTTCACAAGAGCTTCCATGTAAGCTCGGTCGGGATAATCTGGCATTTCAAGCCGTGATGCAGGAAGCTTTTTCCATGCCTTTCTTGTGTTGCGGGCAATAAAAGCAAGACCTTCTTGCAAGAGCGTTATGATGCTGCCGGAATATTCCGCATCATCCAGAGCGTCCGTCAAACCAGAAGCCTTTGTAAGTCCGTTCCATCTTGTGCAAAATACACGCGAATGTCGGACAGGTGAGTCATCTGCAATAAGTGCACCGGCATTTGTAAGGTTTCCGTTTCCGTCAATAATACCGAATGATTCATAATCAGTGTCTTCAAAGGATTTTCCGGTCTGTTTAAAATATACGGAACGCAGTTTTGTAAAAGCCATGTCCTTAAAATCATAGATTGACTTCAGACTGTCATAGGTCTGACCGCTGCCTTTTAACACAAGTTCCCTAAGCTGGGAAGGAGAAGCCACAACGCTTTCATTTCCTACGCGGACAAATGCAATAAGCTGACCGTCGCCCTGATAGTAATATGGATTCTGATTTCCTGCAAAAACACTTAGTACGAGAATCGTTTTTTCTTCGACCGTCTCAAACGAAAACTTAAACTCAGGTATCGGGTTCATGTGCATTTTTATTGCTTCGCTTATTTTTTCAGCATCGCCCTGTGCGTCAGAAAGTCCGACAATTTCATCATTATCAGAGATTCCGAAAAACAGTTTTCCGCCAAAAGAATTCGCAAAAGCACTAACGCTTTTAAGCCAGCTTTTGGGGCGTTTTTCTTCGAGTGCCTGTTTTTTATCGTATTCGGAAGTTTCTCCTATTAAGTACTTTAAGTTCATACTTTTATCCCCTCAAAATCTTCTGGAACTCTTCAATGCCTTTCTTGTCAAACTCGTTGGCAACAAGTTCATCCATAAGACCGCTTAGAGTTTTCTTTGTTTGTGAAATTTCTTTCTGAAGACTTTCATATGTGATGCTGTATTTCTTTTTTATGCTTTCTAGTTTTTCGATGAGAAAATCAATTACATCATCACACTGTTTTTCAAGATTTTCTGAAAGGCCTTTTATCCATTTTATTTTCAGCAAATCTGCTATCTGTTCTTCTGTAAGTTCTGAATACGCATTTTCTGTTTTTCCATAGAGAGCAACTTCACATTCTGAGCAGTTCTTTTTTGTAATTTTGAGTGTGGAAACAAGTTTTTCTCCTTCTGCAAGAAGATTTTTGATTTCGTCTGCATTTTCATCTATTGCATCGTCAGCTAGTTTTGTTTTGAGCGCTTTTATATCTTTTGCACTAAAACTGAATTCTGCATCTTCTCCTAAAAGCTCACAGATGTTTTCTGCTTTTGAATCAATCTGATTTTCTGTTGTTTCTATAAGTTTTTTCATCTCCTGGATTTTATTCCAGTCATCTGTAAGAACGTATTTTTGAATTAATTCAAATGGCAGTACATGACCTTCACGACCTTTTTTTTCTTCTTCGCCGTCTTCATTGATTTCTATTACATCATCAATCAATTTGCAGCAATCAAAACCTTCTGACTGCATATATTCCAAATCAAGAGCAATTTTTGTCCATGAATCTGCCAAACTCTGGTATGAAGTATATTTATCAAGCAAAGGCAGTTTTTTTAATCTTTCAAAAATATTGTCTGCAATAATTGTTTCTTCTTTGGCAATGTTTACATCTTTATAGCTTTCGATGAGTTCTTTAGCAAGATAGTTCTCAAAATCGTTGAATGCTTTTTTGTATGTATCTTTAAATGCCGCTACATCTTTATGATTTTTGATGGTTTCTGCAAAATCACAGTTTTTTATCTGCAAATATGGAGTGCCGTCATCATCAAAAAGAGATGATTTTAATTCTGGAAGAGTCTGCCAATAAAGATTTAGATTTTCAAGTTCTGCTTTTGGAATGCCGCCAAACATGCTTGCATACAAATCATATTCTTCTTCTTTTTCGCTGGAATCTACGTAACGAGGAATATTTAAATTAAAATTATTCGCCTTTATTTCTTCAAGTTCTACTTTACGGCTAAAGCATGGAATTGTTGCACGGTTTGCGAATGTATCAACAATTTTCTTTATATCCTGTTCACGAAGCCTGTTATTTTTTCCAACTTTTTCAAATCCTTTAGAAGCATCAATAAAAAGAATATCTGTGTTAATGCGCTGCTGTTTCAGTACCATAATAATTGTTGGAATACCGGTTCCAAAAAATATATTTGACGGAAGACCAATAATTGCATCAATTTTATTATTAAGAATAAGATTTTTTCTGATAGCACCTTCACCAGTTGCAGCACTGCCGTTTCCTGTATCTTCATCATTGCCACGAAAAAGAACTCCATGGGGAAGAACGATTGTCATTATTCCACCATTGTTCAGATGATATAAATCATGGAGCAGAAATGCATAATCTGCTTTACTTTTTGGAGCAATGCCATAACCGTCATAACGCGGGTCCTGGTCTTTGTCTTTTGGATCCCATTCCTGTGAATATGGAGGATTTGAAACTACTGCATCCAAAGGAAGGAATTCATAATTTCCATTTTCGTCGCACATCGGCCAGTCATCTTCAAGTGTATCTGCCTGACGAGTGTTAATGTTTGCAACCTTAATACCACGCATTACAAGATTCATACGCATAAGGTTGTATGTATTTCCTATAAGTTCCTGCGCATAATACTGGATGGAATCTTTATCCATATATTTGCTTGCTGTCTTTCCTATATTGATAAGCAGAGAGCCAGAACCGCATGTTGGGTCATAAATTTTCAAGGATTTTTTATCTTTATGGTGTTCTGCAATAATTTCACTCATAAGAAGGCTTACTTCATGAGGTGTATAGAATTCACCTGCTTTTTTACCGCCGTTTGCCGCAAACATACCAATTAAGTATTCATATATAAAGCCAAGTACATCATAATCTGCATTGCGGTCATTCATAGGAATACAACGGATAAGAGTAATCAATTTACTAACAGCTTTTGTCTGAGCTGCAGTGTTGTCTCCAAGTTTTCCAAGACCAACCTGCAATGAATCAAAAATTTTATCAAAGAGTTTTTTGTGTTTTGAATCGATGTTATGGGTAAACTCAATAAGAGCATCACTTACATTTTTTATAGAAAAGTTTTGCTTTTTGAACCAAGTTGTAAAAAGATTATCATAAGCAATGTAATAACCAAGAGATGATTTTATCTGTTCGATTGTTGGCAAATCTGAAAGAGCATCTTTTATATCATTATCAGAACAGCCAAGTTCTGTTTTAAGCCATTTTACTTCTTCATCAGAAAGAAAACGATAAAAGATAAGACCAAGAATATAATCTTTATATTCACTGGCTTCAATTTTATTTCTCATCTTATTTGCACTTTCCCAAATGCGGGCTGCAAGTTGCTGTTTTGTCATAAAGTTTCCCCTATTTTATTTCATTATATCATGTAATTATGAGTTAATGGTGATTTTTATGAAAAAAAACAGATTGCAATGACGTACGTATGATAAAATGATTCCAGACAGCCTTTTACAAAAATTTTATAAAAGGCATAAGTGACTTTCCAGAGTATTAGGGGCAAAAGATGATGAAGGCGGTTTTTTATCCCACAGGATATTCACCTGTAAAACAACCTTTGCAAAATCCATCTGAATGAATGTTACATTCACGTAATGCAGTTATCATGCCATCCAAACTGATGAAAGCGAGGCTATCGGCTCCAATTTCTTTGCAGATTTCTGAAACATCGTGTTCTGAAGAAATAAGTTCGCCTTTACTTGGTGTGTCTATTCCAAGATGGCATGGAAATTTTACTGGTGGAGAAGATACTCTAAAATGAACTTCTTTGGCACCTGCTCGACGCAAAATCTGAACAAGACGGCGACTCGTTGTTCCTCGAACGATTGAATCATCAATCACCACTACTCGTTTACCGTTTAAATCGCTGCGAATTGCATTCAATTTGACAAATACCATATTCTCACGTTCTTTTTGCGTAGGGGCGATGAATGTTCTTCCTATGTATTTATTTTTTACTATTCCTGTGACATAAGGTATGCCTGTTTGTTTTGAATATCCTATTGCTGCTCCTATGCCACTGTCGGGAACTCCGATTACAACATCGGCATCTACAGCTGATTCTTTTGCAAGGACTGACCCCATTTTATATCTGACTTCCTGAACTGAAATGCCATCAATAACTGAATCTGGGCGAGCAAAGTATACATATTCAAAAACACAGGTCTGCTTCTGCATTTTTTCATCATTCTTGTATGACTTCAAACCGTCTTTTGTGATAATGACTGTTTCACCTGGTTCTACATCTCTTATGAATTCTCCATTAACTGCATCTATGGCACAAGATTCGCTTGCCAGAATATACCCTTCTCCGACTTTTCCAAGACACAATGGGCGAATTCCATTTGGATCACGTACCCCGATTAACGAATTCTCTGTGATAATACAGAGGGCATAGGAACCTTTTATAAGTTGAAGTGTATTGAATAGTGATTTTTCGAGTCCTTTTTTATAAGTTCGGGCAATTAGTTTTAGAATAACTTCGGTGTCACTGGTAGAACTGAAAGTATAGCCAGAATCTTCCAGCATTTCCCGCAGTGGTTCATAGTTCACAAGCTGACCATTATGTGCAAGCGCAATGGAGCCTAGTTTAAATGTATTTAAAAATGGTTGTGCGTTATCGATTGTTCTGCCACCGGCTGTTGCATAACGAACATGTCCTACAGAAATGTTTCCTTGAAGCTGTTCAAAATGATCCTGTGCAAAAATATCACCAACTAGTCCCATATCTTTGTGAAGAAGAATTTTTTCGCCGTCAGAAACTGCTATTCCTGCACTTTCCTGCCCACGGTGCTGTAAAGAAACTAGAGCAAAGTAAGTTAATGATGCTGCATTTTCGCATCCAAAAATTCCTACTACACCACATTCATCATGTAAACCCATTATTATCCATCCAATATTTTATATAAAAGGGAGGTCTGTCCCTGCACGTGCTTTAAACTTGAACACCATTGTAAGTTTAGTTTGCACGTGCTGCGAGTTTTTTTTAACGCTACGCTAAAAAACTCAGAATAAATTCTGTTTCCAATCGAGGTCTGTCCCTTTTTTATTCAGGAGCACACCTCGATTTCCCTCACTTTTTTTTATTTCATCAAATACTTATCTATTTCTTTGGCACATTCACGGCCTTCTGCAATTGCCCACACAACCAAGGACTGTCCCCTGTGCATATCTCCAGCTGTAAAGATTTTTTCATTTGCTGTCTGATACACTTCTGCGGATGATGTCATAACTGTATTTCTTGATGAAAGTTCAACGTTGAAGGCCTGAGCAGTATAATCTTCGCATCCCAAAAATCCTGCTGCCACAAGAATCAAATCGGCAGGCAAATCTTTTTCGCTCCCTTCACGTTCTACAAGCTGGCGCTTTCCTTCTATCATCTTGAATTCAACTTCTACAGTTTTCACACCACACACTTTTCCATCTTTTGTATATACTTCTTTGATTGTTGTTTCATAAACTCGTGGATCATGTCCAAATTTTGCAATAGATTCTTCTGCACCATAATCCACTTTCAGAACTTTAGGCCACTGTGGCCAAGGATTATTTGCTGCCCTTTCAACTGGTGGGCAAGGCATCATTTCTATCTGAGTAACAGATTTACAACCCAAACGAATGCTTGTTCCTGTACAGTCATTTCCAGTATCACCACCTCCAAGAACAATTACATCTTTTCCTTCAACAGAAATCCCTTTTTTTTCCAGCGATAATTCAACATTTTTATTTGTTATTACAAGATCGGAACTGAATTTATCTTGAGCTTCTGTAAGTCCCACAACAGATTTTGTAACCTGGGTCAAAAAATCTACTGCAAACATAAGTCCGCTGTTTTCCGAACACAAATCTTCTACACCCTTTGCAGAAAGAGGTCGTGCCTTCTTTGCTCCGCAGCACAAAGCTACTGCATCATAATTTTTTGCTAATTCATCTGCTGAAAAACTTTTTCCTACATCAGCATTAAAAATGAACTCTACTCCTTCTGCTTTCATTAAATCAACACGTCGCTGAACAATCTTTTTGTCAAGCTTCATGTTTGGAATTCCATACATCAAAAGTCCGCCTGCCCTGTCTTCTCTTTCGTAAACAGTAACATTGTGACCACGACGGTTTAGCCAATCTGCAACAGCAAGTCCTGCTGGTCCTGCTCCAACTACAGCAACTTTTTTGCCAGACCTTACTTCCGGAATTTCTGGTTTCATATAGCCTGATGCAAATGCTTTTTCTATGATGTAAAGTTCATTATCATGAATTGTAACTGCACCGTCATTGCAAACAGGATTTCCGCAATTACAAGCTTTTTCGCATAAAGCGGGACACACCCTTCCTGTAAATTCTGGAAAACTTGATGTTTTCAAAAGTCTCCACGCCGCCATATCATACTGCCCTTTATAAAGTGCATCATTCCACTCTGGAATGTAATTGTGAAGCGGACAACCTGTTACCATTCCAGCAAGTTTTATTGCTGACTGACACATTGGAACTCCACAGTTCATACAACGTCCAGCCTGTTCGCGTCTTTTTTCATCATCAAGGACAGGATGAAATTCTTTAAAGTTTTGAATTCTTTCTAATGGAGGAATATTTCCATTTTCTACACGTTTATAATCTAAAAAACCAGTATCTTTTCCCATTTAGTTTACCTCATCATAAAACATTAAAGCAGTTTTACGAAACTCAAAAAAACATTTTACCGTCACTTTGAATTCCGTAAATCAAAGGATTATGCCGTGCATTTCTTGAATGCTGTCATTACAGCATCTTCATCAGATAATCCTTCTTGTTTTGCAATAAAAATTTCTTTCATCATGCGCAGATAATCATTTGGAATGATTTTCTTAAAATTGTGCACATTGTTTTCCCAATCAGAAAGGATTTCTTTACCTTTTTTGGAACCAGTTTCCTGAACATGTTTTTCGATTAATGATTTCAGATTTTCAACATCGGTTTTGTCCTGCAAAGTGGTTGTTTCATCATCAATATCATACATTTTTACAAGTTCATGATTTAAACGTTTATACAAATCATGCTTTTCATCCCAAACATAAGCAATACCGCCACTCATTCCGGCACAAAGATTTTTTCCAGTTGTACCCAAGATTACTGCAGTTCCACCAGTCATATATTCAAGACCGTGATCACCGCAGCCTTCTACGACAACTGTTGCACCAGAATTTCTAACACAGAAACGTTCACCAGCTACACCGTTTATAAATGCACTTCCGCTTGTTGCTCCAAACAAAGCTACATTTCCAACAACTATATTTTTATCAGCCTCGCCAGTAAAACCTTTTGCTGTAGTAACAACAATTTTTCCACCACTCAAACCTTTGCCAAGTGCGTCATTTGCATCACCTTCCAATCTGAGGGTCAGACCTTTAGGAATGAAAGCACCAAAACTCTGTCCGCCGCCACCAGTTGCATTTACCACAAAAGTATCATCATCAAGAGAATTTCCGTACTTCTTTTGAATTTCGCTTCCAAGTATTGTGCCGACAGTTCTTTCTGTACTTTCAACTTTCTTTACTTTATCAGTAATATTGATTTGTTCAGTAGGATTACCGTTTTTGCCTGATGTAAGTTTTTCAAAAGCACAAAGGAAATCTTTTTCATCAACAGTTGATTCAAGATGGAAATCAAAAGTATCGCGGGATTTTTTCCAATCTTCATTTGAAGAAACTGCATTTTCTTTATCACCCAAAACACGGCTCATATCTACAAGTCCTGCACGATGGAATCCTTGTTTATCTTTGAGTTTAAGCAAATCTGTTCGTCCACACATTTCATCAATTGAATGAACACCAAGTTTTGCCATATATTCGCGCAGTTCCTGTGCAATAAATTTCATGAAGTTTTCAACATATTCAGGTTTTCCAGGGAAACGTTTGCGCAATTTTTCATTCTGAGTAGCAACACCAAACGGACAAGTATCAAGATTACAAACACGCATCATTGCACAGCCCATGGTGATAAGAGGTGCAGTTGCAAAACCAAATTCTTCTGCACCAAGAAGACATGCAATGGCAACATCACGACCGCTCATAAGTTTTCCGTCAGTTTCAATAATGACACGACCACGCAATCCGTTTTGAATCAAAGTCTGATGAGTTTCTGCAAGTCCAAGTTCCCAAGGTAAACCTGCATGATGAATAGAAGAAATTGGTGCAGCTCCAGTTCCACCGTCATGACCTGAAATCAAAATAACCTGTGCGCCTGCTTTTGCAACACCAGCCGCAATAGTACCAACTCCAGCTTCAGAAACAAGCTTTACAGAAATGCGAGCTGCTCTGTTTGCATTTTTCAAATCATAAATCAACTGAGCCAAATCTTCTATAGAATAGATATCGTGATGAGGTGGAGGCGAAATCAAACTTACGCCAGGAGTTGCATAACGAGTTTGTGCAATCCATGGATAAACTTTTTTTCCAGGAAGATGACCACCTTCGCCAGGTTTTGCCCCTTGTGCCATTTTGATTTGAATTTCCTTTGCACTCAAAAGATATTCTTCAGTTACACCAAAACGTCCGCTTGCCACTTGCTTGATGGCAGAATTATATTCAGTTCCCAGTCGTTCAGGTTTTTCACCACCTTCACCAGAGTTTGATTTTCCATGAAGATGATTCATAGCCGCAGCCATACATTTGTGAGCTTCCTCGCTGATAGAACCGTAACTCATTGCTCCAGTTTTAAATCTCTGAACAATTGAATCAACGCTTTCAACCTCATCAATAGATATTTCTGAACCTGCCGCATAATCAAAATCAAGCATTGCACGCAAAGTATGAGGATGTTTATTGTCATCAACCAAAGCCGTATATTCTTTAAATCTTGAATAATCACCGTTTCTAGTAGATTCTTGCAAAGCAATGATAGTTTCAGGATTGTAAAGATGGTCTTCGGCATTTGGACCGCGACGCAATTTGTGACTTCCCACAGAATCAAGATGGTCATTTTCTGTCAAACCATTCGGATTCCAAGCCTGATTATGATGATATATTATATCTTCCTCAATTTCTTTCAAACCAATTCCGCCAATGCGGCTTACTGTATTTGTAAAATATTTGTCAATCACATCTGATGAAATGCCCACAGCCTCGAAAATCTGAGATGACTGGTATGACTGTATCGTAGAAATACCCATTTTAGCAGCAATTTTGACAATTCCGCTAATAATTGCCTTATTGTAAGCATCGATTGCAGTGTGATAATCTTTATCCAAAAGTTTCTGATCAATCACTTCTGCAATAGCTTCGTGAGCTAAATATGGATTTACAGCACGCGCACCGTATCCCAAAATCATTGCAGCCTGGTGAACATCACGCACTTCTGCTGATTCCAGAATGACAGAAACTTGAGTTCGGCGTTTTGTACGAATCAAAAACTGCTCTACAGCAGAAACTGCCAGAAGCGAAGGAATTGCAACATGGTTTTTATCTACCCCTCGGTCAGATAAAATGATGATATTACAACCTTCATCATAAGCCAAATCAATTTGTGCAAAAAGGTCATCCAAAGCTTTTTCAAGATTGATATTATCAAAATCCATCAAAAGCGACAATTTTTTACTCTTCAATCCTTTTTGATTCAGTGCTTCAATTTTAATCAAATCAACACCAGTTAAAATAGGATTGTGAATCTCAAGAACGTTACAGTTTTTTCCCTGAGGATTAAATAAATCTCCATCGCTGCCGACATAAACCACAGTATCAGTAACAATTTTTTCACGCAGACTGTCAATTGGAGGATTTGTAACCTGAGCAAAAAGCTGCTTAAAATAACTGTATAAAGGAGGATGTTTTTCAGAGAGAACAGCAAGCGGAGTATCCACACCCATAGCACCTGTCGGTTCAACACCATTTTTTGCCATCGGAAGAATCATCTCGTTTACATCTTCATAGTTATAACCAAAAGCTCTGTAAAGACGATTTCTTTCTTCCAAAGTGTGAACAGGAATCTTTTTGTTTGGAATTTTCAAGTCTTTAAGATGATAAAGATTTAAATCAAGCCATTCACCGTAAGGATATTCTTTTGCATATTCAGCTTTGATTTCTTCATCACTGATAACACGCTTTTGCTTTAAATCAACAAGCAGCATACGACCAGGCATCAAGCGTGATTTAATTTCGATATTTTCTTCTGGAATATCAAGAACACCTACTTCACTTGAGAGAATGAGCATTCCATCTTTTGTAATGTAATATCGGCTAGGACGCAGACCATTTCTATCAAGAGTTGCACCAACAACATCACCATCACTAAAAAGAATTGCAGCAGGACCATCCCAAGGTTCCATCATCGTAGCCCAATAATGATAGAAATCTTTTTTATCCTGAGACATTGCATCATCATTTTTCCAAGGTTCAGGAATGCAAATCATAACAGCCAGAGGCAAAGGCAACCCTTTCATCACAAGATATTCTAAAGTGTTATCAAGCATTGCAGAATCTGACCCAGAAGTATCTATTTCACCTTCCCGAGCAATCATTCTGTCCACATTTCCACGAATAGTATTAATTTCACCATTGTGAGCAATAAATCTGTTTGGATGAGCACGCTGCCAGCTTGGATTTGTGTTTGTACTGAAACGTGAATGCACAATACCCAAAGCACTTACATAATCTGGCGACTGCAAATCCTTATAAAAAAGACGAAGCTGCTGAACAAGAAACATTCCCTTATAAACGATAGTGCGGCTTGAAAGTGAACAAATGTAAGTCACACCACCCTCATTTATTGAACCAGATTTACCATTTTTTTCAAAAATACGACGTGCTTCAAACAAAATTCTGTCAAAATCAAGACCTTTTTTTACATTCACAGGACGTTTAATAAAACACTGCATGATTTTAGGCATACAATCACGAGCTTTTTTACCAAGAACATCCTGAGAAACAGGAACTTCGCGCCAGCCTAAAAGTTCAAGATTTTTAGATTTCAAAACATCTTCAAAGCGATTTTTTTCATTTTTATATAAATCCAAGTCAGAAGGAAAGAAAAACATACCGATTCCATAATCACCTTCTGAACCAAGATTCAAGTTTAGTTCCTTTGCAACATTCGTAAAAAAAGAATGAGAAATCTGCAAAAGAATTCCAACACCATCCCCAGTTTCGCCAGAAGCATCTTTTCCAGCACGATGTTCAAGTTTTTCTACAATTGAAAGAGCATTGTCTACAATTTTTCGGCTCTGACTGCCATCAATGTTTACGACTGCACCAATACCACAGTTATCATGCTCAAAACTCCGCTCATAAAGAGTATTTTTTCTTTCCATAATTAATCCTGCCCCCAAATGCAAGGTTAAAACAAAAAAGGCCGTAGACAAATTCTTGTAAAATACAAAAATTCATCTACGACCTCTTTGCCGTATATTTCTCTTTATTTTATAGATTTTTTTTAGCAACGTCAAGTAAGAATTCCAACAATATAAATATGTTTCATTTCCATCCTTCCCAAGTCTTCTGAGCAAGCCCGACAGTTGCCAGCATTTTTCCGTTGCGGCAAACTGGATGCTTCATCAACTTAAGCTGATTCTCAAAAATTTTATCAGCCTTATCAACATCATCCAGATAGGCAATAGAAGCATAATCCTTAGATTTAGAATCAATCAGCCGCTCAACAGCTTCCTGTCTGCTGCCAGTTTCGCGTGTAATTGCATCCAAAACACTTTCAAACTCACCACGGGACATTTCCTTTTCTTTCAAATCCACAAATTGGACAGGAATTCGCCTTTCAGCAAACCATCTTTGAGCTGTTTTTACATCAAAATTTTTAAGCGTTCCAAAAATCTGAATCATAACCATTCATTTCCTTTTTTCATTTTCTCTCTTCTACTCAATCACCCACTCGGTCAGCTGCTTTTCTGCACTGGAATAATTTACACCCACTTTTACGATTTTCCGTCCATCATTTTGATAAGCAATCGGATAATCCTTGCTGTTTATCTGTTCCAGTGCTTCTTTTGCAGTGCCGTCCATTTTAAACTCGAAGATGTAAATTGCATCTTTTTGCCAGACTACAGCGTCACTTCTGCCTTTACCGTTCTGCACTTCGCACAGGACAAATTCGCCCATCAGCTTGAAAATGAGCCACACAAATGCCTGACAGTTGAGCTCGTACTGTTTTTGGTTTGTCTGCTTTGGAGCGGCGGCGAAAATGTTGTTAATGCGCTCCATGAATTCATTCACTTTGCCGGCGCGGAGTTCTTTCAGAAAATTTACGATTTCGATTTTTTTATCGTCGTTGGGATATCCTGCATATAATGGAAGAAGACGTTTGTACATTCCGAATTTTACTTCTTCGTTTGGCAGGGCGATTGTGTAACTGTCAAAATCTGTTTCGTAGTTTTTAATTGTAAGGTAGCCTGTCTGATACAAAAGCGGAACCGGCTCTGTGGCATTCAAGCGGTATTCTTCGAGGGAGCGGGAGTCTACATCAATTCCTTCTTCCAGAGATTTGTAATCAAAACTCATGTCCAGCATCATTTTTGTAAGGAATGTCGGAGTTCCTGTAGAAAACCAGTAACTTCCAAAACGCAAATCTGAGAACGCTTTTAAGAGGCTGAAGGGATTGTAAATGTCGCTTTGAATTTCTTTGGAAAAATGGTAGCCGTCGTAATTCTTTTTAAGTTCGGCGATACATTCTTCTTTGGAACAGCCGTTTTTTTCTGCCATTGCTTCAATTTCAGGCTTGAAATTTGATTCAAGTTCAGCCTGAGAGATTCCACAGATTGCAGAATATTTTTCGGAAAGCGAAATGTCGTTCAAATTGTTCAAATCAGAAAAAATGCTCACTTTGTCAAAACGGGTAACGCCTGTAATAAAGACAAACTGCAAGTACTGGTCTTCGCCTTTAAGGTTGCCGTAAAAACCTTTCAGAACAGAACGGATTTTATCTTCAACTTCCTTATTGTCTACATTCTGGAGTAAAGGTTTGTCGTATTCGTCCACAAGGACAACAACCTGCTGCCCTGTTTTTTTATAAGCGGCTTCTATAACATTCTTAAATCTGATTGCAATATCTGTGGATTCTGTATTTTTTCCATAAATATTTTCAAGTCCAGAAAGAGTGTCGTCAATCTTAAGGATAACATCATCAACAGTTTCGTAATTTTTACCTGTAAAATCAAAATAAAAAACAGGATACTGCTTCCATTCGGTTTCAGTTTTGGAAATGGCAAGTCCTTCGAACAAATCTTTGCGCCCTTCAAAATAACTTTTGAGCGTGGAAAGAAAAAGCGACTTTCCGAAACGGCGGGGGCGGCTTAAAAAATAAGGTTTTCCATTTCGCACAAGACTGTCTATAAATGCTGTTTTATCAACATAAACATAATTTTTTGTGCGGAGTTCTTCAAATGTCTGAATGCCGATTGGCAGGTATCGCGGTTTGTTCATATTTATAATATAACATATTTTTGGGGAATTGTCAGTGTTGGAAGTGGGATAAAAGGTGAGTTTTTTAAGCAGGCGTTGCGGGCGGCGCTTGAGCCCGCTAGAAGGGGTGGCGGACAAACCAACAAAGCGGAGAGAATGATCCAGCTTGCTGAAATCATTCTCGGAGCGACTTGGTTTGGGAGACAGGGGAAGGCTTTCCCCTCCTTGGAGAAAAATTTATGGGACTTTTTCTTTTTTTTTCTATGGTATATAATTATGCTTGATTTTTTTAATTATGGTAAATTGCCACGCGGTGGTCTTGCTGGAGGAAATATGATTTCTACAATAGCGAAAGGTTTATTGATTCCTTTTTTGGGAACGGCTTTGGGGTCGGCATGTGTTTTCTTTATGAAAAATAAAATGTCTGTCCGGCTTCAAAAATCGCTTTCTGGATTTGCAGCTGGTGTGATGATCGCGGCTTCGGTCTGGAGTCTTTTAATTCCTTCTATGAATCAGGCAGAAGATTTGGGAATGGGAAGGCTTTCTTTTATTCCGGCTGTTGTTGGTTTTTGTCTTGGAATGTTGTTTTTGCTTTTGCTTGATATTATTACTCCCCACATGCATATTAACGAAACTGTGGAAGGCCCGAAAAGTAAACTTAAAAAATCTACGATGATGGTGCTTGCCGTAACACTTCACAATATTCCTGAAGGTATGGCTGTGGGTGTTCTGTACGCAGGATGGTATACTGGTGCAGTTCATATCTCTGCTTCGGCTGCCCTTGCACTTGCCATTGGTATTGCTATTCAGAATTTTCCAGAAGGTGCAATTATTTCTATGCCACTTCATAGTAAAGGTCTTTCAAAATCAAAAGCATGTCTTTTTGGGGCTTTAACTGGAATTGTTGAACCTTTAGCTGGACTTCTTACTATTATTTTGGCTAGATTTATAATTCCAGTTTTGCCATATCTTTTAAGTTTTGCGGCAGGGGCTATGATTTATGTGGTTGTCGAAGAACTGGTTCCAGAAATGGCAGCCGAAGAAGAAACCGTTCATTCAAATCTTGGAACGATTATGTTCATGATTGGTTTTTCCATTATGATGATGCTGGATGTGGCTTTGGGATGATAAAATGCAATACTCATAAAAATCAAATTTTATCTATTGTCTATTTTTTCCCTTTCATCATTTTGAAGATAACAAGGAATACAATCAGGATGACTGGGAAAATGCCACCGGCGAAAAGTCCTGCCTGAAGATTGTCGCCGGTTTTTTGCGAAATCATTCCGACTGTACCAGGTCCTATTGCTCCGCCTAAATCTCCTGCCATTGCTAAAAGTGCAAACATTGCTGTTCCACCGGCCGGCAGTTTTTTGGAAGTTATGCTTAAAGTTCCCGGCCACATGATGCCTACTGAAAAACCGCACATTATACAACCTGTTAATGCTATCAGTGGATTTTTGAAAAGTGACGCCAGTATGTAGCAGAAAATACAGAGGATTCCTGAACCTATCATGAATTTGGAAAGTTCAACTTTTTCTCCGAATTTTCCGTAGAAAACACGGCTGATTCCCATTGTTGCGGCAAAAAGGCAAGGTCCTGCAAGGTCGCACACTGTTTTTGAAAATCCTAATCCCGATTCTACAAATGCTGATGCCCATTGTGCCATGGAAAGTTCTGACGCACCTGAACACATCATAAGGATAACGGCAACGTAAAAAAGTGGTGTTTTAAATAATTCCAGAATTTTCATTCCTTTGCCGTCGTCTACGAGTTTTTCGATTGGGCATGTTGCAAAGTTGTAAATGTTATAAAGAGGAATGAGTGCCCACATGCAGGAAATGATTTTCCAGTTTTTTATTCCGATCAATGTAAATAAAAGCGTGGAAATGAGAGTTACACCAAGCCATCCCCAGCAGTAAAAACTGTGCAAAAGGCTCATTGTTTTTTCTTTGTTTTCAAAAGGACATGCTTCGACTATCGGCGAACAAAGCACTTCGATTAATCCGCTTCCAATTG